>CAJXKR010000105.1 GCA_913055815.1 uncultured Desulfohalobiaceae bacterium
AGGGGCTTGGTAATAAAGTTGTCAGACCCCAACTCGTGCAAATAGATCAGCACGCTTTGGTCCACTTCTTCTGTTAACACGATTATACTTATATTATCGAAGTACTGCTTCAAGAACTTGATAAACTCGTTGCTACTTGTTCTGTTTATCTCCCTCTCTATAAACAATATTACCTGTTGCCCGCTTTTATACTTTCGCTTTAATTCATTATAAATCGTATTTGATTCATCTGAAGCAAGAATGCATTCCCGGGTCACAGAGAGCTGTTTATACATAACATTCTGAAACAAATTGATAAAATTATGATCATCTGAATAAACAATAAAAAAACCTTTTTCCTGGACAAACTTCCTGAGAACACTTTCCATTTGTGTACTTTGCAAATTTTTCTTGATAGTTACCGCCATTTTACTCTCCTTTTCTCTCCCTGTCTCCTTTTTTCTCCCTGAGTTTAAACCACTCTAGTTTGTAAATATATCTTAAAACCATTTACTTTGTCCAATAGAAGTTGTAATCAATTCCACGACAATATTTCCGCAGACAGGCACAAAAACATAATAGGCTGCAAATATACGTAAAAAATAAATCCCCCGGGATCAAAGAATGCTTTTACGACTTATCACTAGTGGATAATTGTAAACAGGGAAAGGACAAATCCAAATATTGCCAGGATGGAACAGCTTGCTTGATCTAAAAATAGTAAATAAATATGGGCTCATTGTGCCTGGTTTTCTCCGGGACAAGGACCTGGTCCGCCATTTGACCCTTCAGGGGGAAATTGCAGGAAATAAACACGGTGTCAGGCCCTGCCTCGTTTTGCAGCTTTATTGTCAACTCCTCCATAACATCCGGAAAGAGGTAGCAAAATATGATATCGAATTCCGCTAAACTTTTATCCAAAAAATCCCTTCTTTTTATCCTGATTTTTTTATCCCTGCAACAGAATATCTTGGCCAACATGTAGGCAAACGGGTTTATCTCGTATCCCAGTGCTTTTACATTGAAATGTTTCCTTATTTTGCGAAGGACCCGTCCATCTCCGCATCCGAGATCCACCACCGAACTCCCATGATCCACCGGGATGTATTGCAAAAAGGTCTCTATCCTTATATTGGGAGTTGTTACAAACAATGCCCCCCTGGTTATCCTTATTACCCATGCAGTACAAAACACATAAAGCATCTTTAACAAAAACAAGACTGTTATAATTCCCAATATTGCCACAAAGCAAATATTCATACCTTATTAGCCCCTCTATCTACCTCTAAAACCCTGAACCGTGAACTTGGAACTACTGGACTATTGGCATCACTCCAAACTGTATCGAAAACCCCGCCATTTATTGCCAAAAAGAAATAATTAATGTAATATAATAAAAAAATAATATTTATCTCATTAAACAAGCACAGCCTGTATTTTAACTGCAAAAATCATATAGTAGTCAATCAATCCTCCAAGGTCAATTTATGCTGGCTGGAATCGTCTGTGAACAAGGATTACGCGAATCCATGGAAGATACGTATTATCTGGATACCAACTTCGCAGGTCAAGGTTGGATATTCGGCGGTGTATTCGACGGACACAGGGGGAAGTTTGCAGCCCAGGAAGCCGCTCACCGCCTCCCCCAAGTATTCCTTGAACAGTTGGGTTGCTACAAGAATCCCATGCAAGCATTCTCGGTTGCTTATTCAGATGTTGCAGATGACTTAAGATCCTGTTATTCCGGTACTACTGCCACTACATTTTTAATTCGGGATCAAACAATATATTTAAGCCATGTAGGTGATTCCAGGGCCTTAACAATTGATAAACAGGATTTTTCTCAACTAAGTTCAGACCACCGCCTGGAAAATCATGATGAGAGGACCAGGATTGAACAGTGCGGGGCTCAAATATTTTATCCATATATTTATCAAGACGGCCAGGGTATCATGTTAACCAGAACTCTGGGGGACTGTGACTTCAAAGACCTGGGAGTAATAGATACTCCATCCCAAAGTGAGCATGCAATCACGCAACAAGATAAAACAATGCTATTAGCCACTGACGGACTGTTCGACGCTTTATCCAATAGAGAGATCTTTCAATTAACAAGAAACAACCATGACCCGCAGAAAATTGCAGATTCCCTCCTGGAGGAAGCCATGCTGAACAGGATGTCTCCGGACAATATTACAATCTTGTCCATAAATCTGCAAGAAATCGCCAATTTGAGCAGTTAATACCAAAATGGCAACAATACTTGCAACAGCATATCAATCCAAGCTAAACACAAGAGAAAACACCCATGAATACTAATTCTTCAGAACAATTATTTTCCAACTATTTGCAAAAGATGCAAACACTAAAGAAAAAAAATGTTGTAAGGCAAGTGCTTGCACAGGAATTACTCCAGGAAATGATTAAGTCCAACCGGGACAAGATTAACGAGTACCCCCTGCTGGAGACACAACAAAACTCCATAGTGAAATTCTTGACACACTGGGGAGCAGGATATCCGGAACACGAGCCCATACTGAAGTTGTTGGAAAATTTTATCAACTCCCTGAATAAATACGAAAAAAAACTTTATTTCAATGAAAGGGATAATGAATACCAAACTCTGCAATCCACTATAAAGAACCTGGAAATCTTGCTGATCAAATGCGTGCAAATGGTCATATACACTCAAGCCCTGATCCTGGACAACTTCAGCGAGATTCTTATCGAATATTTCGGGGAAGCCGCCCAATCCAGCCTGGACGAGCTTCTGGAAAAAATGGAATTGGACGAGAACTTCTGGAAAGAAGTTTATAAATTCTTTATCCAGGATTTTACAAACCAAACTTATTATCAAATAGCCCAAAACGATATTTCCATATCCAAGAATAGCTCCAGATTGCAGTTATTCCTTCCTTTTGACGCAATATTCTCCTACCTGGACCAACCTAATGAAAAAGTTGAAAAAACAAGGGTACAAAGCATGTTCGATTCCATCGAGCAGGACGAACACGCAAAGCAAAACGCGGAAATGGTATCCAGGTATTTGAACCAGCTAATAGAATCCGGGGATCAAATCCTGGAGACATCTAATCTCAACCTGTTAAGCAGAATAATATCCCTGGATCCTGCGGGAGCATCCTGCAACAAGGCTTATTCACACTTCTATCTCCGGAAAAACAATGACTCCCTTGATCAAAATGCTGACAATCAGGATCAAGAAGCCATCAGCAAGGAATATGCAGATCTGGTGTTCAAGCAGGTACAAATCATGGCCTACAGTATAAGCCTGACCTTAAAGATTGTGAAACACGACTTCTCCAAGGCTTTGTTCGACATCCAGGAAAAAAGGCAATCCAGGGCCCTGTCTTTATTGGGATCATTTCACCTGAATGAAATCGCAAATTCTCTGGAATACCTCCTGGAATGCCAATTAGTAACTATACTGCATCAACATGCAGAAGAAGACGCAAAAAAAATATCCATTCAATCCAGTAAAACCCCCCGGGTACCGCAACAAATGGCAGAATCCCTTAAGGGACTAGGATTAAGTAAGATCGGCCTGAACAAGCTTCTGGAAAAGGATCCGGACAGAGAAGCCTATTACCTGTTCCAACCCAAAACTCCAAAAGAGCTCCAAGCCCTACTTCGCACCCTTCAATGCGAAAAAACACTTGCCGAAGAGATCTTTAAGCATTGGAAACATTCTGAAATCAAGACTGTTATTATTGTAAGCATAGACTTGGAAATGCTCTCCAAAACCACATCGAACACCACCAAGAAACTGGCCCAACTTTTGAACAGATTTGGCATAAAATCCGCGGGGTCTTAAATAACCGGGGATGAAGTGCAGGTGAATCATGGAACAGGTAAGCGCTTGCAATCCTTCTATTCGCCCAACTGCTTTTTCCTCCGATAGACCGTACCTTGGAATGAAGCGCACAACTCGTTGCTTTCATCCCAGATAGCCACATAATATGTAGCCAATTTGAAATTGCGGGCTATCTCTTTTGCCTCTGCGATCAATGTGCCTTTTTCAACAGCCTTGTGGTAGGCAATGGAAACATTAATCGACACTGCGGAGCTGCCATGAGAGTTGGATGCCGCTGCAAATGCAAAGTCGGCCAGGGAAAAAACAAGTCCTCCGTGGGCTATACCTTCTCCGTTGGTATGTTCTTTCTGGAGCTCCATCCAGGCCCTGGCATAGCCCTCATCCAGTGAGACTATCCGCATGCCGAGACTTTTTGCAAACAAATCATTGCTATTGAAAAAATCCTGCATCTGTTTAAGATCCATAATCGCTCCCGAGTTTGTCCAACCTGATGAATAAAAGGACTGTCTAGATTTGGTACCACCTATGCTCCTTGTACTTGGGACCTAATAACAGCATGTTGTTCGGGAGTATAGTTTGGATTTTTTCCGTGGTGCTCCCGAAAAAGAAATCCTTTACTATCCCGTGACCGAAGATGCCCATAACTACCAGGGAATCATGGGGCACTGCGAAGAGGTTGACACTTAAATCCCCTTTTTCAAAAAAGTGCCAGCGATTTACGGTTGTTTGAAATGCCTCCCACAAGTTCCTCTGTTTGATAATCTCTTCGTAATGATTACGGGACTTGCCATTTTCTGCCTGGGTGAACATATACAGGGGCAAACCGCTTATCTGGGAGAGCCTTATACCCAATTGCAGGGCCTTTACTCCATTTATCGATCCCCCGAACATTACAGTCATGCTGTTCCACTTCTTGAATGCCTGACTGGGAATAAGCATGGGAAAAGAAGCGGAAAGCAAAAGATTGCGCACTTTGGAACCTATATGCCCCAATCCGATCTTGGAGGACAGATCGCTGACAACCCTGGGAGAGGACATGAAATCAAAGTCGGTCCCAAGATCCGCCAAGTTCGAGGCAGAATACTCCGAAGACCTGTACAACTCGTAATCTATATCCTGACCTTCAAGGCATTCCCGGATATGTATATCCCGGGTCTTCGGATCCTTGAGATAAGAAGAGTCCAGATCCACTTGTACTGGACGTCCGCGGAAATACATTAAAAGCTTCTTTGTTTCCGGGAGATAGATTACAAGCCTAACACCCAGTACACTGCAAAAATAAATCGATTGCAAGAGATTTTCCCTGCCAAAAGGAGTATTCCTGTAAATATGCAAAAGTTCGTTACGCATAACAAAAGACCTAATATTTAATATTATCTAAAAATTCTCGCAAAAACAGCAAATTTAATACCAAGCAACTGATATTAGCTCGCAAGCAAATTATTGAGAAAGAATAATAATAACCAGATTATGGGATGTTAGCAATAGTATGACCACATATTCCCGGAACAAATTTCTGCTTGGCCCCAATTCGGTATTTAAGCTTAAATTCAATATATTAAATACTTTTGTCCCCAAGATCAAGAATGTTCATAACGTCATGCACGGCTATTTTACCCTTGCCGCCACGATATAGACAGGGTCACTGACCCGGAGGTAGCCGTACCACCTGTCGTCTTGCGGACGCCACCAATTGCGGTAAGTTACTGTTTCCAGGCCGGTAAACCCGGAATCACGGATAAATAGCTCCTGGACCAGGCCCATGCGCTCGTATTCGTACAGATAAGGCCATATATCCATCACCTTGGGAGGGAACCAGCGGTTGGAGAGTCCGATAAGTACCACTCCACCGGATTTAAGAATCCTGCGTATTTCCGAGACAACCGTTTGGGGGCGAATCAGGTATTCCAGGGACAGGCTGCATACGACTGCATCGAAGGAACCGGTCTCAAAAGGAAGTTCGGGTTTTATATTAAGATCATGCAACAAGTAGTCCGATAATACGGGATTGGCTCGCAATTCCTGTTCATTCAGCCCCAGTCCGGTTACCTGCATGTCCAGGTCCCGGGGCATATGGGACTGCAAGCTGCTCATCAGATCCAGCACCTTCATCCCCGAGCCCAAGTGTCTTGCATATTCATTTTGCAGGTTCTCGCTGGCCTGGGAATCGATATGCCCCACCATCCTGGGTTTTGAATAAAAATTGCCATCATCCTCTTCGTTGGGTCTTCCCAAGGGCTCCTTCAATTGAAAATCGGTCTCAACTCCCGGGTATCTAACCTGCATCCCCGGGCCCAGGTTGGCGATGTCCTGGAGCCATACATTGCAACTGCCTCCCACGTCGCTATCCTTGACTGCAAAGTTGTGCACATACACGGAAAGCCTGAAAGGATACCGGGACAAGGGATGATTCAAATCCGCCAAGAAAGCTTCGGGATTTACTTCAATTGCCCGGAAAGGAAAATAGTTACTAGGATAAATCCCGGTCAGGCCGGTCAAGCATCCTTTGGGATAAAACCTGCCCAAACCGGGATTAAAATCGACTTGTGCCTTTCTCTTGGGACAAAACCTCTCCCGGTGCAAATCCAAGATACTGTTTTCACTGTACTTGGGTAAGGCCTCTCCTGGTGCGTAATCCATGCTCGCAACACCACCCGTTTCCAGCCCCTGGATCCTATCTTCCATGCCGGGAGGAAAAACATCCCTCCATATATTCACCTTTCTAGCCAGATAGCGCTCTTTGTGGGTAGCAAACTCGCTATTCCAATCCAATTCAAATTCCAGAGTGGCAAAACAGTCCCTGTCTATTCCTGTCATAATTATTCTCCTGTAATGCGTACAGCCTACTGTTGGTTGTAATAACTGCAATCCGCTTCAATCAGAAGATTTGGATTCGTCCACAGCTACCAAGGTTACTCCCAGTTCTTTTTCCAGTTCCTGCAACCTCTCCAGTTCCCCGCTGGAAAGATTGGAGTGATCCAGGGAATGGGAAGAAAAAGCCAGGACATACCTTCCCAGCTCCTTTTCCAGGGATTGAACTCTTGATACATTTTCGGGTTTCATGGACTGAGCTATACTGTATAACATGCTTACCTCCTTATCCAATTGCAGGTTTTTGATAATAAAATAATAAGGACTAAAGGCACGGAGGTAAACAAGAGTTCCAGGACAGGTAATTGGTAGGTTAATCCTCCCGTTCTGACAGGGAGTTCAAATAGGTAAACAAGCTGTCTCCCTTGTTTTTCAGGCCGAATTTACTGCGCAGATTCCTGCGGTGGAATTGTACTGCGTGCTCACTGCACTGCAGGGTTTCCGCGATTTCCTTGCTGCTCAAGCCCTGTCGGATCAGGGAAGCCACCTTGATTTCCTGCGGGGTGAGAGAAGAATGATGCTGGTTAAGATTGCGGATAAAAGGAGATACAATATCTTGAAGTCCTTGTTCTATATACTGCAGCAACTTTTGCTGTCTCTGCTCCAAGGGTGTCTGGCCCAGTTCGCTGACAAAAGGCAACACTCCCTGCTGCACATTTTCGATAACATTGTCCTCCACTTCCTGCCTGTCCCGGTCTCTTTGCTTCAGCAAGGCCCTTAGGGCGGAATTGGCATCTTGCAATTCTTCCTCTGCCAACTTCAAAGGAGTGACATTCTCATGGCTTATCACCACACGCAATGGTCCGGGACCCTGCAATCTCTTGGCGCGCATATAGAACCAGCGTTTTTCGTTGGCTGAATGGCAGGCATAGTCATGAACGAATTCCTCCAATTCTCCGTTTATGACCGAACGTATCCCTTTTGCTATTTCGTGGGAATGCTCCGAGGATTCCCCACTGGCTTGCTCGCATACTGCCAGATAGTTAACCGGCAGGTCCTGGGCCGGGGGGTTGGAATTATTGGAGCGGGCAAATTCCTTCCAGGCCTTGTTTGTTTTGACTATCCAACCATTTTCATCCAATATGGCAATGTGCGCTGACAAGGAATCGAGTATGGTATCCGCAAGACCCTCGACCTGCTCACCACAAAGGGTTTCCCGGCAATTTCCTTTTTCCTGCACTCCTCGGTTTGAACAATCTTCCTGCATCATCCCTCCTTGTTTATTTTACGGATCGGGTTTTAGCCCTAACTAGTGCTTGAACGAAAACTCACCCATCTACATCAAAGCTTTAAGACTTTGAAATCCTCATGTATTAATATACACTGCGGTTTCAAAATTTCTCGCTACTTCGTAGTCGAGATTGCCCTTGCTCCTTGTATATGGGCAACTTTACGTTCAATCACAATTTTCGGTCAAACACTAACTAATGGCGGGTAGCATTATGTTCAGTCTGGTGCCTTGTTCCCGGGATGAAGACCAGGAAAAGTTCCCGTTCATGGTTTCTATGATCAAGCGGGCACTATACACTCCCAAACCGGTCCCTTTATTCTTGCCAGATGTTGCGTATTTTTCCCCGAAACTCTCCCTTATGTGCTCAGGAATGGCCCCGTAATTATGTATCGATATCAGCTTGCAATTTTCCTCCGGATGGTCTGTAAGGGTCACAGTCACTTTATTATTACGTGGGGAGGCCTCTATGGAATTCTTTAGCAGATTCGACAGCATGGAATGGCAAAGCAATTCCTCTCCCAGAACGTAAAATGGATTTTGCCGGGTGTATTCAGCATTCACAACTGCATCAATCTTAACATCCTTGGTTTTTATATACGAGGACAGTTCTTTTTCCACCTTGTCCAGGACCTTCATAATATCCACATTTACAGGCTGGAATTCATATGTCCCTTTTTCCATTTTGTACAGGCTCAGGGACATATCGACCATATTGAGCATGCGGTACCCAGATTCCTGTATTAATTTCAGGTTCTCCTTTTGATCCCCGTTCAGGTTCTCATCTTGCAGCATCAACTGGGGAAGTGATATGATACTGTTCAGGGGGGATTTCAAATCGTGGCGCGATATGCGTTCGATATCCTCCTTTAGCCGTTCAACAGTCTTCCTGGAAGATATATTTCTGCAGATCCCAACGGTTCCGACTATATTGTTCTCTGAATCAAAAAGCGGCATCCTGGTGGTCAAAAAGTGATATTGCGTGTTGTTGACAACCGGATCCACCTCGTATTCCAGGACTTCCCCTTTTGCTAACACCCGCCTTTTATAGGAATTGATCTTTTCCGCGGTTTCCGGATCCATGGCAATCGATTCATCTTCGCCTACCAAATCTTCCCTGGATATACCCAGATAATAGGATACCGCCTGGTTCATGATCCAATATTTCCCCTTGAGATCGTGAATCATGATGGGATCGGGCAGGGCATCGATAATAAGTTCGTAAACCTGCTCTTTGTTTAGTGAGTGATCCAACAATAGATGATCCTTTTCCACCATGGTTTTCAAATGGCAGGTATCCTCGAATGCCAGGTTGCCGTAATCGAACAACTGCTTATGCCAGGCATGAAATATTTGGGTATCTATGCCGTAATTGTCACAAATAACGGAAATATCCTCCTGGTCAACAAAATGCCTTTTCAAGGCTTGTAGTTTCTCGTTGGGAGAAAAATCCTGCCCTTGTTGTTTCATAATTTGAACACCTCAATTCGATAAGTATTAAAAAACTGCTGTTAAAATATCACAATTTATCAATCCCTAAACAGTATTGTCCAGGATCGCTTTGTTGGGGGCAAAGAAACATGACTTGAATTAAACCACCCTTAAACTCCCCCGTGTTTTTATTCTTGCTCTGTTTATGATAACATATGAGCAAGCAAAGTGGAAGCAATAAAAAATTTTGATAACCAAGTAGTCGAGGCTGCCCATGCTTCGTTGTGCCCGCGACTGCATGGGAGTCAACGTGTAAGAGGTGGTTGCGCGATAATGTTTTCATGTGGTTAGGTGTTTACATTGGTACGTGATTACGTAAGAATAAGAAATTAAAGCCTGTTATACAATAATTATCTTCCGTGCTTCGTTGTGCCCGCTAGGGCATGGGAGTTAATATGAAAAAGTTTTAGGTTTTAGGGTGTTAGGTTTTAAGTAAGAAAAAGAACTAATAGGCTGTTTATTCTACAAGTTGAGCTCCTTTTCATGTTTCGTTGTGCACGTTAGGGCATGGGAGTTAATATGAAAAAGTTTTAGGTTTTAGGGTGTTAGGTTTTAAGTAAGAAAAAGAACTAATAGGCTGTTTATTCTACAAGTTGAGCTCCTTTTC
>CAJXKR010000106.1 GCA_913055815.1 uncultured Desulfohalobiaceae bacterium
ATGGAGACTATAAATAACGGCTTCCACGGGATTACCAAGGACAGAAGGGTACAGACAATAATTATAGCCTTTTTATTCGCCGCCTTCCTGGAAGGGGCAGCGGGATTTGGTACTCCCGCAGCCATCGGTGCTCCCCTGCTCTTGAGCCTGGGATTTCCGCCGCTGGCTGCAGTGATAGTGGCAGTAGTGCTCAATTCCGTGCCAGTGACCTTTGGTGCTGTAGGTACGCCTATTTGGTTCGGCCTGAAAAATTTGGACGGCAAGGTCCAGGAGGCGATAGCCTCCTCCGGACAGGAACTGGGCTTTTCCAATGTTGACGGCTTCTATATGCTTATCGGAAAGTGGGCGGCTGTGTTCAATACTGTTATGGCTTTCGTCCTGCCCCTGTTTGTGGTTTGCTTCCTTACCCGCTTCTTCGGCCAAAACAGGTCCTGGAGGGAAGGCTTACCCGCCTGGAAATTCTCACTGGTAGCCTCACTGGTGTTTGCCATACCCTATCTGGGCTCCGCATTTCTTATCGGAGAGGAGTTTCCCGCGCTCCTGGGAGGACTTATCGGAACCGGAGCAGTGGTCTGGATAGCCAGGAAAAAACTGTTTCTGCCGAATCAGGAGTGGGATTTTGGTCCCCAATCCGAGTGGGAGGATTACTGGACCGGAGAGATCAGTACTGCCAAGAAGATCGAATTTACAAGCCGAATGAGCCAGTTCAAGGCTTGGCTGCCCTATGTACTGATCGGTCTGCTCTTGGTTGTTACCAGGGTCAAATTCTTACCCTTCGGGGAATGGGTGAAAGCGATAGAGATAACTGTCCCCAATATCCTGGGACAGGAGGGGATTAGTTATTCCCTGCGCCCGCTCTACAATCCGGGTGTGATTCCGTTTATTCTGGTGGCTGTTCTTACCGTGTTCATCCATTCCATGGATCCGGGCAAGGTGAAACGCGCCTGGAGCACTGCCTTCAAGCGCATGAAAAATCCCACTATAGCCCTTTTGTTCGCAGTGGCATTGGTTCAGATCTTCAAGAATTCCTCCATGAACCCGGTGGATTATGCATCCATGCCCTTGGCCATGGCCAAGTCCGTGGCTGCGCTCGCAGGTGCGAGTTGGCCATTTTTCGCAGCCTTTATCGGGGCATTGGGTTCTTTCATTACCGGCAGCAATACGGTTTCCGATCTGTTGTTTGCCAATTTCCAATACGGAATTGCAGAGACACTGGAATTGCCGCGTCAGATCATAGTATCTCTGCAGGCAGTGGGCGGTGCCATGGGCAATATGGTCTGCATCCACAACATTGTAGCTGCTTCCGCTACTGTGGGGCTAGTAGGGCTGGAAGGCGTGATCCTGAGGCGAAACGTAATCCCGCTCCTACTGTACGGAGTGATTGTGGGAATAATGGGGCTTGTGTTCAGCTATGTCCTGTTCCCGGGTGTGTTTTGATTTTTCCGTTAATATGAAAAAGTTTTAAGTTTTAGGGTTTTAGGTTTTAAGTGTAAGAACAAGAATTTTTCTCGCTACTTCGTAGACGAGATTGCTCATTATTCGTTGTGCCTACCCAGGGCATGGGAGTTAACATGAAAAAAGTACAGCCCATGAAACACACGAAATTACACAGAGAAAAAAGAATGTGAATTATAATAAGCTATAAATACTTAAGTGTAGCTATGCAACTAAAATCCCTGGAGATGGATGGGAGAATTTATGCTATCAAAATCTGTAATCAATGAATTCAAGCGGATTCTGGGAAATGAAAACGTTATGACCGAAGCCGCGGACAGGCACGCTTATTCCTTTGATTCCGCAGTATTGGAACCGGTGGTGCCGGAACTGGTGCTTGCCCCCGGAGATCAACAATCCCTGGGTAATGCGGTCCGCCTGTGCAATGAAAACGGTCTGAACCTGACCGTTCGTGGTGCTGGAACCAACTTGAGCGGCGGGACCATACCCAGCAAGGAAGACGGAGTGGTCCTGTTGACCAATTCACTCAACCAAATCCTGGAGATAAATACCGAAGACCTCTACGCACGGGTCGAGCCCGGAGTGATCACTGCACAGTTCGCCCGGGCGGTACAGGAAAAGGGGCTCTTTTACCCACCCGATCCTGGCAGCCAGACAATATCCACCCTGGCTGGCAACGTGGCGGAAAACGCCGGAGGTCTGAGGGGACTCAAGTACGGGGTGACCAAGAATTACGTGCAGGGTATAGATTTTTTTGATGTGAACGGGGAGTTGATCAAATCCGGATCCAGGACTGTGAAGTGCGCTACCGGCTTCAACCTCTCGGATCTGATGATTTCTTCTGAAGGCACATTGGGAGTGTTTAGCGAGATTACCCTGAAACTTATCCCTCCTCCCCAGACCAGGCAGTCCATGCTTGCAATATTCGATTCCATCGACCGGGCCTCGCAGACGGTCTCCGCCATTATTGCCAACAAGATCCTGCCCTGCACACTGGAGTTCTTGGACAATTTCACCATTCGAGCAGTCGAGGAGTTCAGGCAGGCGGGATTGCCCACACATGCGGAAGCCCTTTTGCTTATAGAGGTGGACGGACACGAGGCGGTTGTAAAGGAGGAAGGGGAGAAGATCAGGCAGATATGCCAGGAGCACGGTGCTTCCGATTTGCAGATAGCAGAGGATGAAGCCCAGCGGGATCTGATATGGCAGGCCAGGCGGGACGCGCTTCCGGCTTTGGCCAGGTTGAAGCCCACAACTGTCCTGGAGGACGCCACGGTTCCCAGGAGCAAGATCCCGGATATGGCCGGGGCAATACAGGATATCGGGAAGAAGTACGATTTGACCATCGGAACCTTCGGGCACGCCGGGGACGGTAATCTTCATCCCACCATATTGACGGATAAAAGGGACAAGGAGGAATATGCACGGGTGGAGAAGGCAATAGACGAGATATTCGAAGTTGCCCTCTCCCTGGGAGGAACCTTGTCAGGTGAACACGGCATAGGGCTGGCCAAGTCCAGGTTTATGGAGCAGGAACTGGGACAGGGGACCCTGGAGTATTCCAAAAAGATCAAAAAAGCTTTGGATCCGGGAAATATATTGAATCCGGGCAAGATTATCGGAGAATAGATATGCAGGATCTACATCGTTTGGCAGAGATGCTTCGCGAGATTGAAGAGCAGATGGTTTGCTGCATGAAGTGCGGCATGTGCCAGGCCGCTTGTCCCCTGTATGCCCAGACCGGGAGAGAGGCGGACGTGGCCAGGGGAAAGATCGCTTTGCTGGAGGATCTATCCAAAGAAATATTGAATGACCCGGTTGGAGTGCAAAGGAGACTGGACAGGTGTCTGCTTTGTGGTTCCTGTCAAGCAGCCTGCCCAAGCGGGGTCAAGGTGATGCAGATCCTGATAAAGGCCAA
Organism: uncultured Desulfohalobiaceae bacterium; assembly: GCA_913055815.1. Taxonomy (GTDB): domain Bacteria; phylum Desulfobacterota; class Desulfovibrionia; order Desulfovibrionales; family Desulfothermaceae; genus CAJXKR01. The sequence goes on from CAJXKR010000106.1 coordinate 3,374, forward strand.
GCTGATCATAAATTCCTATTTGGGACTTCCCTTTTGGCAAAGGCTCATATTCAGGGGGATGCTCTCCAGGCCCAAGTTGTTCGATACCTTGAGCAGAATAGCAGCCAAGTTCCAGGTACCGTTTGTAAAATCCTCCAACCGGGCATTGGGATCCTCCTGTGCCAGGGTCCAAACTTCCTTTCTCAAGGACCGGCATTTTCCCTCCCTTGCAAAAACACCCCTGCATTCGAGCAGGCAGAACCTGGATACCCCCAGGGGGTCCAGTCAACTGAAGGTTGCAATGTTCACCGGGTGCCTGGTGGACAAACTGTTCCCCCACCTGGGGGAGAAGGTGTTGGATTTGTTGGGGCGCGAACAAGTAGGAGTTTTTGCTCCCATGGATGTGGTTTGCTGCGGGATCCCGGCTTTGGCAGGCGGAGACCGCAAGGCGTTCGTCCGTCTGGTTAAAAGGAACCTGCAAATTTTCGAACAGGGGGAATTTGACTACATGATAACCTCCTGCGCTACCTGTACCTCCACCATAAGAGAGATCTGGCCGCTCATGGCGGATATGTTCACTGAAGAGGAAAATGCGAAGATAAATCAACTGGCGCAAAAAACCCTGGACGTGAACCAGTTCCTGGTAGACAAGCTGGGGGTATCCTCCTTGCCAAGCAAGGGCGGGGAGCAAAAAAAGGTTACCTATCACGATCCCTGCCATTTGCGAAAGTCCCTGGGTGTTGTCCGGCAGCCGCGGGAACTTATAGCCAAGAATCCGGACTTGGAATTGCAGGAAATGGCTGAGCCGGAAAGGTGCTGCGGCATGGGTGGAAGCTTTAACCTGAAGCACTACGATCTTTCCCGGAAAATCGGGGAGAAAAAGCGGGACAATATCTTGAACACTGATGCGGATATAGTATCCACCAGCTGTCCGGCCTGTATGGTGCAGCTAATCGATTTGTTGTCCGAATCCGGACGGGGTATCCAGGTAAAACATCCTGTGGAGCTTTACGTGGATGATACTCGCTGATTAACACTATAATCCAACTTTAAGCCTTGCCGGGTGGCCCACTTTTGCTCCGAGTGCTTGGCTTTGCAAGCCAATCAAGTCGCACAGCGAACCACCCGGCTGCGGCTTAAATAGCTCCAAGTTAAGCAGGTGGCTTAATATAAAATTTTCGCAGTATAGATATTTACAAAGTAATATAATCTTGTTTGTGTGGAGTAAATAGTAGGGAGATTTTTCTATGTCTGATATTGTGGAGTGTTTCCAGGAAAGGGCGGAGGCGGTATCCGCCGGTGTGGAACATGTAGATGATTTGCAGGAGGCGTTCCAGTATACTGCGCGCGTATGTGCGGAGAAAGAGGCCTGCCAGATCCTGGTCTCCGGTTGTGAACAATCCCTATCCAAGCCCGCGGAAGATTTGTGCAGTCTCCAGGCCCCGGAGAAGACGATTGCCGCACCCGGGTTTCCCTCCTCGGACCTGCAGCCCTTGGTGGATTTGTGCAAACAACAGGGGATTTCAGTGGTAACCCAGGGTCTGCGGGAATACCTGGGCGGTATGGACATAGGTTTTACCCTGGCTGAATACGGTGTGGCGGAAACCGGTACAGTGGTACTCGATTCCAGTGGGGAGGATTTGCGTTTGGCCACCATGATCCCGGAAATCCACGTAGTGGTATTGTATAGATCCTGTATTGTGTCCGACTTTTCGGAAATAGAGGGATATCTTTCCAAAAAGTTTTCCTCCGGTGCCGATTATACCGCTTTTATAACCGGCCCCAGCAGGACAGCGGATATAGAAAGGGTGCTCACCCTGGGAGTGCACGGGCCGCTAGCGCAGCATATAATAATAGTCAACGATATACAGGAATAAGGTTTTTTTTATTCCTCGGCCCTTGGACCTGGGCCCTAGGCCCTGAAATCTTTTCGTCTTAACAGTCACATACACTTACACATACACAATTTACCATATCAACCACCGAGGTATATTTATGCAAGGACCCAAGAATTTCAAGGAATACAGGCAGGATCTGCAAAATGCACTTAAGCAGGACTTTCAAAGAAAGGCACTGGACTCGTTTGCAGTCTCCTACAAGGCCGGAAGGCCCAATGTGTTCGCGCGCCAGGATTTCCAAACCCTGAGATCGAATATAACCAGAGCCAGGGACGAATCCATAAGTGATCTGGAAAAGCTCTACACCGAGTTCAAGGAACAGGCAGAGAAAAAGGGAATGCACGTGCACTTCGCCAAAACCGACCGGGAAGCCAATTCCCTGGTGGCGAGTATAGCCAGGGAAAAGGGGTGTGAAAAAATAGTCAAGTCCAAGTCCATGACCGCAGAAGAGACCCTGCTCAACCACTACCTGGAAAAACACGGGTTGGAAGTTACCGAGACAGACCTGGGGGAATGGATCATCCAGCTTCGGGAGGAAGGTCCTTCGCACATGGTTTTGCCGGCGATCCACCTCTCCAGGGATCAGGTCAGGGAGTTGTTCAGCCAGGTAACCGGCAATCAACAGGACAGGGATATAGAAAATCTGGTCAAGGTGGCGCGCAGGGAACTCAGGCAAAGATTCGTGCAGGCGGACATGGGTATAACCGGTGCCAACTTCGCAGTTGCAGAGTCCGGCACCTTGGGACTGGTAACCAACGAGGGCAATGCCAGGCTGGTCACCACCTTGCCCGGGGTACATGTGGTGCTACTGGGTGTGGACAAGTTGACCGCAAACCTGGGTGGTGCACTGAGCACCTTGAATGGGCTCAGCAAAAACGCCACCGGACAGGCCATCACTTCCTATGTGACCTGGATTACCGGGGCAAACGAATGCCAGGTTGCACCGGATCAAAACAAGGTTGTGCATGTAATATTCCTGGATAACGGCAGGCTCGCCCTGTCCAGGGACCCTGTATTTTCCCAGGTGCTTCGTTGTGTACGTTGCGGTGCCTGCGCCAATGTTTGTCCCATCTATCGCCTGGTGGGCGGACACAAGTACGGGCACATCTATATAGGAGCGATTGGTCTGATCCTTACTTATTTCTTCCACGGCAAGGAGATGGACAAGAATTTGGTGCAAAACTGCCTGAATTGCCAGGCTTGCAAGGATGTTTGCATCGCGGGGATAGATCTTCCCGCGCTTATAAAGGAAGTGCAAGCCCTTATCCAGGAGCAGGAGAAGCATCCCTTGTTTAATCGGTTTGTAGCCGGGCTGCTCAAGAACCGCAGGATGTTCCATTCCCTGCTCAGGACTGCCAGATACATGCAACAACCCGTAAGCTGGGGCAGTCCCTACTTGCGGCACCTGCCGCATTTCCTGCTCGGGGACCAGGATTTCAAGGCCTTGCCCGCCCTGGCAAGCAAACCGTTCAGGGACGAGTGGAAGGAGTTGGGGAAAAACCCGGAAAATCCCAGCTACAATATCGCCCTGTTTACCGGTTGCTTGCAGGATTTTGTCTATCCGGAACAGTTGGAAAAGTGCGTACAGATCCTGCAAGAGCACAACGTGGCGGTACACCTTCCCCTGGAGCAGGGGTGCTGCGGTTTGCCCGCACATATGCTCGGGGAAAGGGAGGCTTCCAGGGAAGTGGCCCTGCACAACCTGAGTGCCATTGATCCCGCCTATTACGACTACATACTTACCCTGTGCGCCTCCTGCGGTTCACACCTCAAAGAGAACTATCCCGGTTTGATAGGTGCACAGTCCGGGGTCCAGGTGAAAACAGAGCAGTTTACCTCCAAGGTGATAGATCTGGCCACTCTTTTGTATTCAGTCCTGGGATTTCAAGACAGGGCCCTTAACTTCTCCCGGGAAAAGACCGCTTACCATGCCCCCTGCCACTTGTGCCGAGGGATGGGAGTTAAAACCGGCCCGCGTGAGCTATTGCAAAAGGCGGGAGTAAACTATCAACAAAACCGGGAGGAGGAAAACTGCTGCGGCCTGGGCGGTACCTACTCCACCAAGTTCCCGGAAATCTCCAGGGAGATCCTGGACTACAAGCTGGACTATTTGGAGCAGGAAAATTTCCAGAGTGTGGTCACGGATTGCCCGGGATGCATTATGCAACTCAGGGGCGGGGCAAAAAAGAGAAATTCATCTATTCAGGTGTTGCATCTTGTCGAGGCCCTGCGGTAATGTGGTTTTATTGATTTTTTGGTACTAGAAATCAATATTTTTTTCTGGTTTGGCAATTATCGTAAATGTCTTACTATTATATAAATAGGCAGTATAACCAACAAAAAAATAGGGTGTTTTTATGCAAAACAATATAGAGATAAGACATCTTTCCCGTGAAGAAAAGTTGCAGATTATGGAAGCTATTTGGGAAGATCTGTCACAGGCAGATGAGCAAGTAGAGTCTCCAGAATGGCACAAACAGGTTTTACAAGAAACTGCAGATCAATTCGACTCAGGTCAGGAAGAAATCTTGGACTGGGATGAAGCTAAAAAGAAACTTAGAAGACAATTTGAATGAAAATCAAAATATTATCTTCTGCATTAACTGATTTTTCCACCCTCCCTCCCCTTGGTGCTTAGAAAATCTAAGTATTAAATCCACACTTTTCCAGCATTGTATTTTGTGCAAGTCAGTTCTAATATGTCCACTAGAATAGATAAAATAGTTTTCAAATGTTAATTGGTGCCTGACCGAAAACTGTGATTGAACGTAAACTTGCCCATATACAAGGAGCAAAAAAATTTTGAAAACGCAGTGTATATTAATACATGAGGATTTCAAAGGCTTAAAGCGACGAAGTAGATGGGTTAGTTTTCGTTCAAGCACTAATTGGATTATTTTAAACTGATTATAGCCGGGAGAGTGGGGATGATATCCATTCAGCAAAAATCATTGCTAAAGAAGTTGTTAATGGCTGTTACCGGCCTGATTATGCTATTGTTCGTAATAGCACATACCCTGGGCAATTCAAGCTTGTTTTTCGGTGCAGGGTATATCAATTCCTACGCAGAGCACATACATGCCATGGGGTGGCTGATTTGGCTGGAAAGAGGGGTAATGATCCTGGTTGCACTTTTGCACATCTTTCTGGGTGTAATGCTGAGTATTGAGAATTATACTGCCAGAAGCAGCGGTTATGCGGTGAAGCGCTATTTAAGGAGCACCTTTTCAGCCAGGACCATGATCTATACAGGAGGCATCATCCTGGTGTTCGTGATTTACCACCTCCTGCACTTTACATTGAACACTTTCAACCCCGAATTAGCTGAAATACTGGATGCAAAGGGCAGGCACGACGTGTACCACATGATCCAGACCAGTTTTGAAAGCCTCGTCTATACCGGGCCTTATGTGATTGCCCTGCTGGCGCTACTGCTGCACCTCTGGCACGGTATAAGCAGTTTCCTGCAGACTTTGGGCCTGAACAAGGATACAGTGCTTTCCCTGGTGGAAACAGGTGGCAGGACTTTGGCACTGCTTATCTTCCTGGGAATGATCTGCATACCCTTGAGGTTCTATATAGTTCCGCTTCTAAACGGATAAGGGAAAAACAGTAGTCAGTAAGAAGTAACATTGTTTATTTTTTCATGCTTCGTTGTGCCCGCAGGGCATGATAGTTAAGGGGAAAACATTATGATATTGGACGGAAAGACTCCCAGCGGCCCGATTTCAGAGAAGTGGGACAAGCACAGGTTTGACAGTCTGAAGCTGGTCAATCCCGCAAACAAGAGGAAATATACCGTTATTGTAGTAGGCACCGGTTTGGCTGGGGCCTCTGCCAGTGCCTCCCTGGGGGAACTCGGCTACAACGTGCTCACCTTCTGCTATCAGGAGAGTCCGCGCCGGGCACACAGCGTAGGTGCTCAGGGCGGGATAAATGCTGCCAAGAACTATCAAAACGACGGGGACAGTATATACAGGCTGTTCTACGACACTATAAAAGGCGGGGATTTCCGGTCAAGGGAAGCGAATGTCTATCGCCTCGCCCAACTCAGCACTGCCATCATTGATATCTGCGTGGCCCAGGGGATCCCGTTCAGCCGGGAGTACAGCGGACTGCTCGCCAACCGCTCCTTCGGGGGAACCCAGGTATCCAGGACGTTCTACAGCCGGGGGCAGACAGGACAGCAACTACTTTTGGGCGCATATCAGTCAATGCAGCGCCAGATTCAGGAAGGAAAGGTACAAGTCTACGGCCGCAGGGAAATGCTGGATTTGGTCATGGTGGAGGGTGAAGCCAAGGGAATAGTGGTGCGCAACCTGGTGACCGGTGAGCTGGAATCCTATGCTGCAGACAGTGTAGTCTTGGCAACCGGTGGATATTCCACTGTTTTCAATTTATCTACCAACGCAATCGGCAGCAACGTTGGCGCAGCCATGCGGGCGCACAAGAAAGGGGCGTTCTTTGCAAATCCCTGCTACACCCAGATACATCCCACATGCATCCCCTTTGCCGGAGACTATCAATCCAAGCTTACCCTGATGTCCGAGTCCCTGCGCAACGACGGCAGGGTATGGGTACCCAAAAACAAAGGCGACAACAGGCCACCGGAACAAATCCCGGAACAGGAGCGGGACTATTACCTGGAGCGCAAATACCCCAGCTTCGGCAATCTTGCACCCAGGGATATTTCCTCCCGGGCTGCCAAGGAGGTCTGCGACGAGGG
>CAJXKR010000107.1 GCA_913055815.1 uncultured Desulfohalobiaceae bacterium
AAGAAAAAGAACCAATAGCCTGTTTATTCAACAAGTTGAGTACCTTTTCATGCTTCGTTGTGCCCGCCAGGGCATGGAAGTTAACATGGAGAAAATATGCAGGATTTTGACATAGAAAAAAAGCATATAATCGAAGGCTCTCCCTTATCTATTTATTTAATGGATTCTGCTGGTTACTTTAAATTTGTGAATCAACAAATGCTGAATTTAAGCGGTTATACAAAACAGGAACTGGTGGGCTCACATTTCACTATATTGGTTTACAGTGAAGACCGTCAAATGGTGAGGGATGCAGTACAAAAAAGGCTTGAACAAGCCGAAGTAACCAACAGTTATGAATTCCGGGGTATTAAAAAGAACGGGGAAGTCGTTAATATCCTGGGTTTTTTTAATTTGATCGATGTGGATGGCGAAAACTGTATCCTGGGACAAGTTCTGGATATCACCGCAATGAAGAACCTGCAGGAAGAGTTGAGTGAGAAGGAGGCCAGATACAGGACGATAATGGAACACAGCAATGTGGGATATTTTGAAGTGGATTTATCAGGGAATTTCACTTACTTCAACGATGTGGTACCGCACAATCTGGGCTATGCAAGAGAAGAACTCATGGGAATGAACAACAGGGAATTCACTGACAACGAAAATGCCCAGAAAGTATACAGTGCCTTTAACAAGGTATACAGGACCGGTCAAACCCAGAAATTCTTTGATTGGGAGCTTATCCACAGGAACGGGATGAAAACACATGTCGAGACCTCGGTCCTGTTAATGAAAGACCGGGAAGGAAATCCCTGCGGATTTAGGGGTATAGTTAATGATGTAACAGAAAGAAAAAGATACGAACAATCCCTGCGGGAAAGTGAATTCTGGTACAGGGCCATATTCGAAGGTTCTGGAACCGCCATGGCAATTATTGACGATGACAATACAATAACCATGGTCAACAAGAAACTGCAGGAAATGTCAGGTTACAGCAAGAATGAATTGGAAAACAATCTGGACTGGAAAGAACTTGTGGATTCCAAGGATGCTGACAAGGTGACCCAATACCACAATCAACTGAAACAAGATAATCATTTGCTGCCTATTCAATACGAGTTTATATTGGTGGACAAATACGTAGTTAAAAAGGACGTCCTGGCAAATATGAATCTGGTGCCTGAAACCCGAAAATGTGTCGTCTCCATGCAGGATGTAACCCAAAGGAAAAAAATAGAGGAGGACCTGAAACATCTAAGCTTTTACGATGTAATGACCGGACTTTACAACCGCAATTATTTCGACCAGGAACTGGATCGGTATAAAGACGGGAGGAGATCTCCTATTGGAATAATTGTATGTGACGTGGACGGCCTCAAGCATGTCAACGACACAAAGGGCCATAAGTGGGGGGACCAGTTGATAAATACAGCTGCCAGTGTAATACAGGGCTCTTTGAGGGAAAGCGATATGGTGGCTCGTATTGGCGGAGATGAATTTGGGATTTTACTGCCCAAGAGCGAGAAAAGGGCTGTATTGAAGGTAATTGAGAGAATAAAAAATGCGGTTGAAGAATACAATGCTCAAAATCCGGAATCTGAACTGAGTATATCCACTGGTTATGCTGTGGGGAAAGGCCCCAGAATAGATGTAAATCAGCTATTTACCCGGGCAGATAATAACATGTACCACAACAAATTCCGCAGCTATGAAAACGCCAGGAGTGATACCGTCCGGGTAATAAGGAAGATCCTCGAATTGAGCGAAATAACTTCTGAAAAGGAACAAAGGGAGATCCAGGAACTGGCTGAGAACTTTGCCGATTACTTGGAACTCAGCGAGACTGAGGCAAACGAACTGATTTTATTGGCCCAGTTCCACGAAATCGGCAAAATCGGTGTTTGGGACCATATACTTTTCAAGGAGGATTTTCTGGATACCAAGGAATTTGAAGAAATTATCAAGCATTGCAACAATGGATACCAAATCGCCCAAAAGGCACACGACCTGGAGTCTATAGCAGATTACATCCTCACTCACCATGAAAGATACGATGGCTCGGGGTATCCCTGGGGATTAAAAAAAGATGAAATCCCGTTATTGTGCAGAATAATTTCCATTTTGGAAACTTTTTGCGCCATGACAAATCCCAGGCCTTACAGAAATGCCACTACCTGGGAAAAGGCTGTGCTTGAGTTGAAAGACAATGCAGGTACACAGTTCGATCCGGAGCTTGTCGCTAAATTTATAACAATGATCGAAAATTTGGAGGATGGTTTGGATCAAGCCCATGCACCAAATCTTGATCCAGGTTAAGGTTAAAGCATGCTGGAGTTTGAGATCGAAACTCACTTCTTGTCTATCCAAAGAGTTAGATATTCTAGAACCTTGTGCCTTTTGACAAGATTGCCCGAATTTTTAAAGTCAAAACAATATATTAGCTTACAAGGGATCAAGCAGATTCAAGGGCAATAAAAAGCTGGTTATTTTAAATAGTTACCTTAAAATCTTTAACTGTCGAGTTATTTATAACACGGCTTTTTTGTTCTAGAGTTCAATTTACTGTATATATTTGATTTTTTAATCCATACAAATTTAAAATCCGAAATTCAAATATCGAAATTCGGGCAATCTTGACCAACTGGATCAAGAAATAAAATCAAAGAGTTGATAAAACATCAAACATCAAGCGTTTAAATAGTTATTTATTTTCAAAGCAAAAACCGGACAAAAAAGATAACTTACTGATATCAATCAATCATTCGTTTAGAATAAAATTACCGTGTTATTTAAAAAGGGATGCCTTGTAATTGAATCAAAGGAGAAAATATGCACGAAATTAGCCTTGGATATACTATAACAGATTATTTGAGCGGGGAATCCATAGAAGCGACTTCTTATGAGGATATCCGGCAGGCCATTACGCAAATGCTGGTGGAAAGAAAGGGCTTTCCCAGGGAAAACCTGCAATCAAAGGTATATATAAACTACAATATTGAAGGGCAAAACCTAAGTTCTTGTGTGGACCTGGTAATACTGGACGATTCCAAGCAGGCGGTTATGATTGTAATGTTCTGTGCCGGAGCGGTTGATACCTATATCCGCCAAACCGTTGCCGCAGCCAGATTGTTGCCGGACAAGCCAGCCAAGCTTGCATTGGCGACGGATTCCAAACAGGCCAATTTGATTAGGGTTGCGGACGGGACCGTGCTGGAAGAAAAGGGATATTACAGCATACCCACTTGGGAGGAAACATTGGCCCTGTCAAAACAATGTCCAGAATATGTTTTGAATGACAAGAAAAAGGCAATAGAATCCCGTATACTGTATGCCTATACCGAACTGGGCTGTTCCACCTGTTCGGAATCCGAATGCGGTCTCTAGCGTATTTGCCCTCCTGTGCACTTATTGAACCATGCATTATAGGGCAAACGAAGTATGAAAGAGCTGGTAAGTTATTCTCGCCCCGTTCCTGCCTTGGCAGGGCGGGGCAAGGTCAACTACTTTTATACTGACTCCCATGCCCTCAGGGGCACAACAAATGATGGGCAATCTCGTCAACGAATACTTTCGTTGCGAGAAAAGTCTTATTCTTACACCTTAAAACCTGATACCTCAAAACTTAAAACTTTTTCATATTAAAACCAGGGGAAATAGTAGTGGATGCCCACTTTTACACTAGTTCCGGAATTGGCAGTACTTTTGAACTCATCACCCTGATCCGAGAAAAAGATTCTCCCGCTTAGTTCGCTTGAAAACCCCAGATTGGGAAGTCCCTGAAAAAAGTATTCCACTCCTGCTGCAGGAATCAGACTGAGGGCCAATTCATCGTCTTTCCCGTCCAAATCCATATAGGAGACTCCTACTCCCCCACTGATATAGACTTGCATATTTTCCTCTTGTTTTATGGGATATATCGCCTTTCCCGCAAATGTAACCTCGTCGTTATGGTCACCCAGTTGCCAGCCGCATACCCCCTGGATTCCCACAGGCATATTCCGTGGCCACGCCTTTACAGAAACCCCATCCATGTTGTCTTGATTGGTAAACTGTGTATTGAATCCCAATCCCATTGTTCCGTTCAAATCCTTGCTACTGGCCTGAGCTGGGAGAAAGACCAGAAGGGATGATGCCAACAGGACAAAAACAATAAAATACTTGGACCTCATAATGCCGTCTCCTGTGTTCTAGATTTTAAGTTTCGGTCGTGGAAAGTGGACTTTGAACCCAAAAAGGTTTATTAATAAAGATTCAAACATCTACTTTCCGGATTATTTGTTTGCTTTTTTTGTAAACAAAACTACACTGCTGCAAAAGGTAAATCCAATTGACAGAATATAACTACTGTTGTTAGTTGACCTTATTAAGTGAAAGACTTTAAAATGCTTTCTCTTGAATTGTCAATATAAAACAACCGCAAGATTCACAGTAGCTTGCGGAAAAAATCAATTTGAAACAAGGAGAAGTGGAAATGATTACTCCGGTTGTTTTGGCGGGAGGTTCAGGTACCCGTTTGTGGCCGCTATCCAGGAAGCTTTATCCCAAACAATTCTTGCCTTTGCTAAGTGAACGTACAATGTTTCAGGACACGGTTGCCAGATTGGACCAAGCAGATTTTGCCCTGGATCCGGTAATTGTATGCAACGAAGAGCACCGCTTTCTTGTGGCGGAACAACTGCGGGAAATAGATATCACACCCCAATGTATAATACTGGAACCCGAAGGCAAGAACACGGCCCCTGCTGTATGCATAGCAGCGCAATATCTGCAATCCGGGGATCAGGACCAAACCATGCTTGTACTGCCTGCTGACCATTATCTGAGTGACGTTTCCAGCCTGGTCGAATCTGTTAAAACCGGCGAAATTGCCACCAACAACGGGTATCTGGTCACTTTCGGAATCGTACCTCAAAACCCGGAGACTGGATACGGATATATCCAGAGGGGCAGTCCTTTAACTATTTCCAATCCAGACAGCGAGGTATATCAAGTGGGACAGTTCGTGGAAAAACCGGATTATCAGACTGCTTGCCAATACCTGCAGGACGGTTCCTATTATTGGAACAGCGGCATGTTCATGTTCAACAGCAATCAGTATTTGGATGAACTTCAAAAATACCGCCCGGAAGTCTTCGATGCCAGCAGCCAAGCTTTCAGACAGGGAAAAAGGGACTTGGATTTTCTCCGTCTGGACAGCGAACAGTTTGCCGCTTGTGAAAGTGATTCAGTGGACTATGCAGTAATGGAGAATACCAGCCTGGGTGCAGTTCTGCCCCTGAATTCCGGCTGGAGCGATGTTGGCTCCTGGGATGCCTTGTGGTCCATTCAAGACAAGGACAGTGAACAAAATGTCAAAATCGGGGATGTAATAGTCCAGGAGGTGGGGAACAGTTATATACATTCCAATAACCGGCTGGTTGCAGCAGTAGGAATACAGGACCAGGTCGTAGTCGAGACCTCGGATGCAGTAATGATCTCCCCCAAGGACAGGGTCCAGGAAGTAAAACAACTTGTAAACAAATTAAAGCAGGAAAAAAGATCGGAAATAGAAACCCACAGGAAGGTCTATCGGCCCTGGGGGGCATTCGAGAACATCACTCAGGCGGAACAGTTCCAGGTCAAACACATCACGGTCAAACCCGGAGCACAGCTCTCCCTGCAGAAGCACTTTCACAGGTCCGAACACTGGGTGATTGTCAGGGGAACCGCCCTTATCACCAACGGAGAGGAGGAAATGATGCTCAAGGAGGATCAGTCCACTTATATCCCGCTTGGAAACATGCACAAACTGAAAAATCCGGGCAAAATCCCGCTGGAACTAATAGAGGTGCAAACCGGTTCCTATCTCGGGGAGGACGATATTGTCAGGATCGAGGATTCCTACGGCAGGGTAAACAATACATAGGAGAGTTGTCCGTGGACAGAAAAAAAAGAGGCAGTAAAATATGGCTGTGTATAGTTTCTCCAGAGTCAGAACTCTATAGATAAATTACTATTTTTATTGTTCTTTTTAATTTATAATCAATTGCGATTTACCTCTATAACTTTTTGATTTGATTGTTTTTTATTTTTTTACCGTTAACAGATAACTTTTTACTGACCAGACAGTTTAAATTCGGGGTATATATCGACTACTGGCTGTTTCTCCTGTCCAGGAAACGGTAATTTATCGCTTCCGCGAGTTGATCCACCGTGATACCCTCTTTGCCGTCCAGGTCCGCTATGGTCCTGGCGATTCTCAATATCCGCGTGTAGGCGCGCGCAGACAGCCCCAGCCTCTGTACTGCGGATTCCAGGAAATCGTGCTCTTCCTCGGTAAGTGAACAGTATTTTTCCAGCCAACTCCCAGAGAGTTCGTGGTTGGTGTTGAAGTGCAGATCCTGGTATCTCAAAAGCTGTATTTTCCTGGCCTGTTTAATACGATCCCGCATGGTCGCAGAATCTGTAGCATCCCGGGTTTGCTTCAGTTCCTTGTATTTTACAGCCGGTACCTCTATCTGCAGGTCGATCCGATCCAATAGTGGCCCGGATATCCGGGAAGTGTACCTTTGGATTTGGTTCTGGGTACAGGTGCAGGCATGTTTTTCGTCCGTGAGGTATCCGCACGGACAGGGATTCATAGCTGCAACCAGCATGAAGTTGCCTGGGTAGTGCAACGAGATAGCGGCCCGGGAAATGGTTACGGACCCGTTTTCCAAGGGCTGCCTTAGAACTTCCAGGACGTTTTTCTTGAATTCAGGCAACTCATCCAGAAAAAGAACTCCCTGATGCGCCAGGGATACCTCTCCGGGCCTGGGATAATGCCCGCCGCCCACAAGCCCGGCATCAGAAATGGTGTGATGCGGGGACCGGAACGGCCTTTGGGTCACAAGGGGAGTCTCCTGGGACAGTTGTCCGGCTACGCTATAAATTTTTGTTACTTCCAGGGCTTCCTGGAATTCGAGCGGAGGTAGCACCGTGGGAATCCTCTTGGCAAGCATGGACTTACCGCTGCCTGGAGGTCCTGCCATCAGGAGATTGTGCCCTCCAGCAGCCGCTATTTCTATAGCCCGCTTGGCATGTTCCTGTCCCTTGACCTCGCTGAAATCTACGAAAAAACCCTTGTCTTGAGAAAATTTTTCCGACAAATCCAGATTATAGGGAGTTATTTCCTGTTCTCCGCTCAGGAAATTTACCACCTGTCCCAAATTATTGACCGGATATACGGTAAGCCCCTGCACCACAGCAGCCTCCGGGGCGTTGGCCTCTGGCACAAGTAGCCCCCTTGCCTCGTTGTCCCTGGCTTTAAGGGCCATGGGCAAAACTCCGTTTATCGGACTAAGGGAACCGTCCAGGGAAAGTTCACCTGCTGTATAGAATCCTTCCAGGGCGGACACGGGAAAGATTTCCAGTGCTGAGAGCAGGCTGAGGGCCAAGGGGAGGTCGTAGTTGCTGCCGGCTTTCCGCATATCGGCAGGAGCCAGGTTGACCGTGATCCTGGAGGGAGGGAGTTTAAACCCGCTATTTTTGAGTGCAGTAAAGACTCTTTCCTTGCTTTCCTTAACTGCACCCTCCGCCAGGCCAACCATGGAAAATGCCGGAATGCCGGAACGGGATATATCCACTTCCAGGTGCACAGGGAAGGCTTCCACCCCCATCAAAGCAGTAGTATAAATATTTGCATGCATTTATTCACTCCACTAGATCACCTATTCTGGAAAACCTGATGTCGAACAGACTGTGCCAGGACCAGTAAATAATCCAAGCCTCCCCCAAAATGTCCTTGGAGTCCACGAATCCCCAGAACCTGGAGTCATAGGACTCGTCGCGATTGTCTCCCATTACAAAATATTGCTCCTGGGGCACTTCAATTGGCCCCAAATTATCCCTGGCCCTGGGATCGAACTTGTGGGGAGGCCAATGCTCCGCGGGGTATTTTTCCTGCTTTCTTTGATCGTTTACATATTTGGTGTAGGGCTCCTTGACCCTCTTACCGTTGCGTATCAATCTGCCATCTTTTATCCTGATGGTATCCCCGGGTACTCCCACAACCCTTTTTATAAAGTCCTTGGACTGGTCCTCCGGATATTCGAAAACCACGATATCCTGAAATTCCGGGTTTGAAACCGGAACGATCTCTATGTCTGTAAAAGGGAGATGCACTCCATAGATGAATTTATTAACCAGAAGATGGTCCCCTATTTTCAAGGTGGGCAACATGGAGCCCGAAGGAATCTTGAAAGCCTGAATCACAAAGGAACGTATGATAAAGGCAAGTATAAAGGCTATAATAAGGGCTTGACCGTATTCCTTGATCGTATCCTTCAATTTTTTATCCATTCGAAAATCCCGGATTTTGTTAAGTTGAACCATTTTTGGGCCTATCAGCACCCTGGTATTTTAAAGGTGCGGACATCAGGCTACTGGATTATTTGTGAAGGTGCAACAGGCTTTTCAGCAACCAGGTTGCAATTTTTTTAATCCTCGTCCTTGCGCATCGCGGCAAGAAAGGCTTCCTGGGGCACTTCCACGCTACCCATCTTTTTCATGCGCTGTTTTCCCTCTTTTTGTTTTTCCAACAACTTGCGTTTCCTGCTTATATCTCCACCGTAACATTTCGCAGTAACATTTTTCCTAAGCGGTGGAATACGTTCCTTGGCAATTACCTTGTTTCCTATACAAGCCTGTATAATCACCTCAAACAGCTGTCTGGGGATCAATTTGCGCAGCTTCTCTGCCATGTCCCTGCCGTTTCTGTATGCCTTGTCCCGGTGAGAGATCATGGACATGGCATCTATGGGGTCCTTGTTTATATATATGTCCAGCTTGACCAGATCCGAAGGATAAAACCCAATAAAGTCGTAGTCCAGGGAAGCGTATCCCC
Source organism: uncultured Desulfohalobiaceae bacterium (assembly GCA_913055815.1). Taxonomy (GTDB): domain Bacteria; phylum Desulfobacterota; class Desulfovibrionia; order Desulfovibrionales; family Desulfothermaceae; genus CAJXKR01. The sequence continues at coordinate 8,846 of CAJXKR010000107.1, forward strand.
TGGTAGTGGATTTGAGCTGGTCAAAAAAATCGTACACTATCTCTGCAAACGGGAGGTCATAGGTAATAATCACCCGGGAGGATGATAGGTACCTAAAATCCTTTTGAACCCCCCGTTTTTCCTCGCACAATTTAAAAACGTTACCCACGTAGTCGCCTGGCACGTGTATCTCCATTCGCACAAAAGGCTCGAACACGTTCTCAATTTCTCCTGCCGGAGGAAGATGACTGGGGTTGTCTATGCTTTTTTCTTCTCCATCCAAGGTGCGGACTTCATAGGCCACTGAGGGAGCGGTAGCTATCAGCTCGGCTTGGAATTCCCTCTCCAGCCTTTCCTGGATTATGTCCATGTGCAGGAGACCGAGGAATCCGCACCTGAAACCGAATCCCAAAGCCTGGGAAGATTCCGGGTCAAAACTGAATGCTGAGTCGTTTAGCTGCAAGCGCTCCAGGGCTTTTTTTAAAGGATCGTATTTGGACGGTTCAGTAGGATAGAGCCCGCAAAACACCATGGGCTGTACCTTTTTGAATCCCGGACAGGGAGATGCACCCTTGTCCCCGGCTTCGGTTATGGTATCACCCACGAGGGCATCCTTGATATCCTTGATATTGGCGAACATATAACCCACTTCTCCCGGCCCGAGCCAATCCGCTATCATGGAATTAGGAGCGAATATCCCCAATTGATTGACCTCGAACTCTTTTTGAGTGGCGTGCATCTTGATCTTTTTCCCGGGTTGAACGTGCCCGTCGAATATCCGAAACAACACCACCACCCCTTGATAGGGATCGTACCAGGAATCGAATATAAGGGCCTTTAGCGGGGCATCCTTGTCCTCACCTTGCGGTGCGGGGATATGCGAAACTATAGTGTTTAGCAGCTGTTCAATATTATATCCGGACTTGGCGCTAACTTCCATGATCTCTGAACGGTCAATCCCGATAGCCTCCTCTATTTCTCCGGATATGCGCTCAGGTTCAGCCGCTGGCAGATCAATCTTGTTCAAGACCGGAATGATCTCCAGATCATTGTCCAAAGCCAGATAGACGTTGGCCAGGGTCTG
>CAJXKR010000108.1 GCA_913055815.1 uncultured Desulfohalobiaceae bacterium
GGTTGTAATTTAGCATATTGCTCACCATATCAGGAGAGTGCCCCTATGACTAGCGGGCCTTTTATTTGATTATCAGAGGTTTTCATCCATGCCTACAACCTGGAAAAAAAAGGGAACTTCCCGGACGAAGCCACTAAACAGCTAACAGGCACCAATATCCCGCACCGCCTCTCCGGTTCAGACGCCACCTTAGCCGGGGACATGGGAATATCCCGGAAGGAAATAAGAGAACTGCTAAGCAGTTCCAGGGAAAGGCTATACAATATCCGGGAACAACGCACAAGACCACAACTAGACGACAAGGTACTGACAGACTGGAACGGCCTCATGATCGCCGCCCTTGCCTATGGGGGCAGAATCCTGGACAACACTGCATATATACAACATGCCGAAAATGCGGCCAATTTTATCCTGGATAATATGTTGGACTCCAACAACCACCTTTTGCATCGCTACAAGGATGGACAGGCCGGGATACAGGGATTCATAGACGATCATGCATTTTTCACCTGGGGACTGTTGGAACTGTACGCCGCCACTGACAAGGAGTTCTACCTGCAAAAATCGATTGCCATAACCGGAACTTTCCTGGATCAATTCCGGGACGTTGATCAAGGTGGGCTTTACATGACAGGCAAGGACTCGGAAACACTGCTGTTTCGTCCCAAGGAGAGCTTCGATGGTGCCATTCCCTCTGGAAATTCTGTCGCCCTCAACGTAATGGCGGATTTACTCGCAAGCGGGGAAAACGGTGAACTAAAGCGCAGCACCAAGGAACTTATCCAGGCTTTTTCCGCTCTTATCCGGAACTATCCAACCGGGTTCGCACATTTCCTTTGCGGCTTGGACAAGGCATACGATTTTTTATAATAGCCAAGTTTTTAATTACTTGATATTCAAAAATTCTAAAACAAGCATCTGAAATTATGAGTTTTATATTGCCCTTGGCGGACCGCCCGCCAAGGCTGAAAATTGCATTGTAGTGATAATCAAAAACTTTACAAGGAGAACACTCATGGCAGGAAAAAAAGCACTCGTTTTATCCGCACAGAATTTTGAAGACACGGAACTGATCTGTCCCATGAACAGGCTTCAAGAGGCAGGATACACAATAGACCTGGCAGCTCCGCAGTCAGGAGATTTCAAAGGAAAGGTGGGCTACACCGCACAAGCCAATATGTCAGTTTCCGAACTCCCGGAGGACCCGGGCAGAGAATACGAACTACTACTTTTGCCCGGAGGAAAGGCCCCTGCTGAACTCCGCAAATTGGACAAGGCAATTCAGGCCGCCAAGAGCTTTGACGCACTGGGAAAGCCCATAGCCGCAATATGTCATGGCCCCCAGATTTTGATAACCGCAGGGCTCCTGCAGGGAAAAAACGCCACCTGCTACAGCAGCGTGGTTGAGGAGCTAAAGGAGGCAGGTGCGAACTATCTGGACCAGGAAGTGGTTGTGGAAGGAACCTATGTATTTTCCAGGTATCCGGGAGATATTCCGGCTTTCAACCGGGAGATTATGAAACAGTTGGACATGGGCTAACTAGTTTTCAATTCGGAAGCCAACTATTTTTTCTTGTTTGCAACCGCTCTTTGATAGGATCTTTTCAGTTTGTGGTAGGAAAATCCCAGAAGAGACCCCAGGAGCATTTTCTGGTGTATCCAAGTGGTCTTGAGCAGTCCGAGTTCTTTCCAGCGGCGGGAGGAAGTCCGGACTTTTACAGGGAGCAGGGTGATTTTTCCATAGCGTTTCATTCTCCTTGCCAGTTCCAGATCTTCCAAAATCGGAATGTCAGGAAAACCGCCCAAACTGCGAAAAACATCATTGAGAACGAACATCGCCTGATCCCCGTAGGGGAGCTTGAGATACTTGCTCCTGAGGTTGACCAGCAGGCACAATAGGTTTGATCCGGGGAAATACTCGTCCAATCCGAAGGCAAAGGAACCGCCCACAACCTTTTGCCACCTTATGATGTTTCGGAGGAGGTGTTCATACAGAAAGGGCATTCTGGTATCAGCGTGCACAAAAAGCAGTACTGATCCCGTGGCAAAAGAGGCTGCGCTATTCATCTGTGTGGATCTGCCCGGCGGGGATTGTATAAACCTGGCCCCATTTTGCTCCGCAATGTGGCTGGTGCGATCCGTACTTCCCCCGTCCGCGACCAGAATTTCCACGTTGTCCGGGCTGTTTATAGTATCCAGGGTATCTCCCAACTGGGTGTCTTCATTCCAGGTGGGCAGGATGACGCTTATCCTGGGATTCTGTTCTTTAACACAGGGGATATCAGGGGAGTCAAGATCCCCCGGGGAGTCTATATCCCGCAGATACTGCAAATAGCAGGGTTTTACCCCGATTTGTCCAGCTTTCTGCACGGTCTGATCCAGGACTTTTTCCGTGCCCCAATCTATACCGGTTAATAGCTTGCGTGCACAGCTCAAGCCCAGGGTCCTTCGCAATCCGAGCAGGTAGTAGCCTCCGTCCAGTGCCGGACCCAGGACCATTTGCCGGGTTTGGAGCAAATGCAATGCCCTGGAAAGAATTTGCGGTGTTATTCCGGGACAATCTGCACCTATTAGCACTATCCTGGAATTTCCGGTCGAAAAGGCTTTTCTTACTGCCATATACAATTTATCCCCCAGGTTTCCCGGGGATTGAGCATGGTATTGCAGATTAAGACCGTAGAGGAGGCGCATAGTTTTTTTACTTCCTCCCTGAAAGAACACCTGGACTTGGCTTTCCGGCAGTACGGAGACTACTTGCTCCAAAACATGCTCGGTCATCCTGTGTTGCAGCCTGGCTGCACCCCTGGATCCCAGACTTGGTATCAACCTGGTCTTTGTATATCCGGGATCAGGAAATCTGGTAAGAACTGCAATCGAGCAGTCGGAGTTTGCTGGATTGTTCTCTGGCATGGTTCTTCTATGCAACCTCTTGAATATTATGGTTTTTTGTAACCGAGAAACTTTATAACAAAATATAATGGCAGTCAAACAAGAATAGCAGGGCAAATTGGGCCTAATAGAAAATACAAATTAATTTTTTTTCAAAACATTCTTAAAAGGAGATCAAAATGGAACTAAAAGATTATTTCGAAAACCAACAAGGTTTAGGCATCTTATCCACAGCAGACAGTGAAGGCAATGTCAATTCCGCTCTCTATGCCAGGCCACACGTAATGCAAGACGGCAGTCTGGCAATGATAATGCGGGACAAATTGTCCCACCACAATCTTCAATCCAACCCCAAAGCCGCCTACCTGTTTGTCGAGGACGCACCACCGGGCTACAAAGGCACCAGGCTCTACCTGGAAAAGATCAAGGAAGAGCAGGACCAAGAACGTATAAACGAATTAAGACGCCGCAGCTATCAACACGAGGATGAACTGAACAAAGAGGCCATGTTTCTGGTATATTTCCGAATCCTGAAACAACTCCCGCTTGTCGGTGCTGAAAAGTAATACCAAGCAGGAATCCATAACCCCCTGGAGGGTCTGTTTACCGTATTCACAAGGAGATCTTTATGTCGAAAATAAAACGTATCTCCCCGGAGAAGGCCAGCAAGAGAATTATCCAGGGTGCCTGGCTAATTTGCGCCTACGAGGACCAAGACAAGTGCAACAGTATACACATCCAGGGGGCCTTATCCATAAAAGATTTCAGGACCAAGCTCCCTGACATTCCCTTGGACCAGGAAATCATCTTTTACTGCGCCTGACCCCGTGAAGCTACTTCCGCCAGTATGGCGGAAAAATTCACACAAGCGGGATATACTAATATCAAGGCCCTGCAGGGCGGAGTGGATGCATGGAAAGATACCTTTGGCAAGGACTCCGTCGGATCTTCCGGGGATCAAAAATTCCTTAATCTCGCACTGCAGGGCGGAGGTACCCACGGCGCATTTACTTGGGGTGTGCTGGACCGGATACTTGCTGACGACCGTATAACCATCGAGGGAATAAGCGGGACCAGTGCGGGAGCAATGAACGCAGTCGTGCTGGCAGACGGCATTATGCAGGACGGACGACCGGGGGCCAGATTGGCGTTGCACGACTTCTGGAAGGCAATCAGCCAACTCTCGCTTTTCAGCCCCCTAAAAAGGACTCCTATGGATGTTCTCACAGGCAACTGGAACCTGGACAATTCCCCGACCTACATGAGCATGGACCTTTTGACCCGCATGATCTCCCCATATTTTATCAACCCCATGAATATAAATCCACTGAGGGATGTTTTAACTTCCCAAGTGGATTTTGAGCGGGTTTGCGAGTGCGACGAGGTCAAGCTTTTCGTGTCCGCCACTAGGGTACGTGACGGCAAGGTGCAAGTATTTAACCGCAAAAGACTTAGTCCGGACATGGTAATGGCTTCTGCCTGCATCCCCACTTACTTCCAGGCTGTGGAGGTAGAGGGTGAATACTACTGGGACGGAGGTTACATGGGCAATCCGGTTCTCTACCCCTTTGCCTACCGCTGTGCTTGCAGCGATGCAGTCATAGTCCAGGTCAACCCGCTTAAATGCCAGGAGATACCCAAAACTGCCAGGGAAATAATGAACAGGCTAAACGAAATAACTTTCAACAGCAGCCTTCTGCAGGAACTCCAGTCCATCGACTTCGTGGGCAAACTCCTGGATGAAGGCTCCCTGGATTCCAGCCGCTACAAAAAGATGCTCCTGCATATGATATCCGGGGAAGAAGAGCTTGCCCAGTTCAATTCCTCCAGCAAGATGAATGCGGAGTGGAATTTTTTGCTAAAGCTGCGCGATATCGGCTGGAACAAGGCAGATGCCTGGCTGCAAGAAAATTTCCAGTTGCTGGGCCAGGAGTCCAGCCTGGATTTGGGAGCCATGTTCCAATCACCGGAGATTCCGGAAGAATAAGGGCAAAAAGCAAGTTTTCAATTCAGAAACTAAGCTAATAACCATTTTTCCACACTGGAGGTATTTATGCCAAACGGAAAAAATGCCTTGATCACAGGTTCAACCAGCGGCATCGGCAAGGGGGTTGCCAATTCACTGGCAGAGGCCGGCTGCAATGTCGTGCTCAATGGTTCCCGCCCCATGGAACAGGCGGAAGAAACCAGGCAAGAACTGCAAGACGACTTTGGGATCAAGGCCCTGTATCAACAGGCGGATCTGCGGGATTATCAGGCAGTTGTAGAGATGATCGAAAAGGCGGTAAATAAACTGGGGAGCATAGATATCCTGGTCAACAATGCCGGTATACAGCACGTCTCGCCTATAGAAGAATTTCCACTGGACAAGTGGGAGGGCATAATAGATTTAAACCTCAAGGCCGGGTTTTACACCATCAAGAACACCGTCCCGGTTATGAAAAGGCAAAACTGGGGACGTATCGTGAACATCGCTTCCGCCCACGCCTTGGTGGCATCTCCTCACAAGTCCGCTTATGTGTCAGCCAAGCACGGATTGGCCGGTTTGACCAAGACAGTGGCTCTGGAAACAGCGGAAAGCGGGATCACCTGCAACGCAATCTGTCCGGGCTATGTAAGAACGCCCCTGGTGGAGGGACAGATAGAGGATACAGCCAAGTCCAGGGGAATAAGTAAAGACGAGGTTGTCAGGGACGTTATGCTACATGCGCAACAGACCAAGCAATTCACATCTATTGAAGACATTGGGAAAATGGCAGTATTTTTGTGTTCTGACGCAGCCAAGAATATTACCGGGAGCATGCTGCCCATAGACGGGGGATGGACTGCACATTAACTGGCGGAATGCTTTTTATTGTCGCTACAGCGACACTTGAGTGGAGGCAATCTCCCCCAGTAGATTTTCCTTTCCCAGCAAAAGGGTCTTGAGCCCCAGTTGTGTGCATCCTGAGGCAACTGTCAAACCGGCTGCACCCGCGCCGATTACAATCATGCCAAAATCGTATCCTGATATTTCTATACTCCTTCTTCCGGCTTTATTTTACCTTTACCGCTCTTCTCCCGGATATAATTCACGACTTTCTTTACCGCCAGTGGAAAAACACCCAGGATAACAAAGGAGACGATCAGGTCAAAAGAGAGTATGTCTCCCGGGGAAGAGATCTCCCCCAACTGTTTCCCGGCGTTTATATATACCGCAGTCCCGGGAAGCATGCCCAGTTGGGAGACCCAGTAAAATGTTGCCATTCTCATATTGGTCAGTGCCATACCCAGGTTGATGACAAAAAATGGAATCGCCGGGATAAGGCGCATGGTAAAAAGATAAAATGCCCCTTCGCGCTGGATTCCGGCGTTTATCTTGTCAAACCAGTTCTGCAGCTTGGCCTGGGCCCAATCCCGGAACAGGTACCTTGCCACCAGGCAGGCCAGGCTGGCCCCGATAGTGCTGGCAAAGGAGACCAGGAGCAATCCAGCCCAAAAACCGAAAAAAGCCCCTCCTGCCAGTGTCATCACAGCAGCACCTGGGAGGCTTAGCGCAGTAACCAGGATGTAAACAAGGAAATAGCCCCCCAGGACCAGGAAGGTATGCTCGTTATAAACAGTCTCCAGCATGGCCCTGGAATCCTTGAGAAAGGACAGGCTCAGATAACGATCCAGCCCCAGGGAAAAGAACAGGACAATTATAAGCAGCAAGATGCCAACCAGAACTATTTTTTTATAATCCGGCAATTTCACTAATATTCTCCAGCTTCAACCTACATGCCCAGACGTACACAACTTGGCACGGGGAATCTTTTGTTAATCAGGATCTAGACTCCTATTCTTACCTAACCACGTAAACACGTAATACATAACCACATCCTTCCTGAGACCAGCCTAGGTCTCTATTGCACCGCCTCAGGTAAAACCCGCCCCAGCGGTACAGGTATAACAGTGATTGCCGGTAACAATGCGGGAACCGGGTTCCGGAGGACCGTAGATCTCGGACACATGTATCTTTCTCCCTCCCATGGGGATTCCCAGGGCCAGGTTGAAATCGCAGTCGTAGAGGTAGCCGTCCCAGCCCACGGACACTAGGGTCCTGCACATCACCCCCTCCAGTGCACAACTGTTAAAGCTTCCTGCCAGGCGACTCATATAGCGATGATACAAGCCTTTTCCCTCCAGCCAGGACTTGAACCTTCCAATGGGGACATTGGCCATGGTAAAGAGCCGGTTGAAGCTGATCCCGTAGTCCTGCATAATCTTGTTTCTGAATCTGTCTTCAGTCTCTTTCTGATCCGGAGGAAGAAAAGCACCTGCTGGATTTACGATCAAATCCAGCTCCAAACCGGTACCTGATTGGCCGTAACCGTATCTGTTCATTACCTGCAGAATATTTATACTGCTTGCAAACACCCCTTGCCCTCTCTGGGCCTCTAGTTGCTGTTTGTTGTAAGCTGGCAGGGAAGCGATCAAAGCCACCCCTGCTTCCCTGAAAGCAGCAACATATCCCTCCAGGCCCTGATCCAGGAGTGCAGACAGGTTGGATCTGAGCATTATCCTCGCATCCGGGCACCTCTCCCTGATACTCCTTACAAAGGATAAAAGCCCGGAATGCAGTTCCGGGGCGCCTCCGGTAATATCGATGGTCTTGAAGCCACCTCTGTGGGCATAATCCGCGGTTTCCTCCAGGGTCCGGCTGTCCATATGTTCCCTGCGGTGCGGGCCGGCATCCAGATGGCAGTGCTTGCAGGTTTGATTGCAATACAGGCCCAGGTTGACCTGCAAAGTGTCAGTTTTCTGGCGTGTCAGGGAAAGACCCTGCCTGCCCAAGTAGGATGAAAATGCCTCTCCGTCAAAGGTGGGAGCTTTCTCAGTGGTTAGCTCAGTGCCCTGCTGCATAGCGGTTCCTTGTTGTTTGTTCGATGTTCGAAGTTCGTTGTTTTAAGTTCGATGTTGGATCTTCACCAACAACCAATTCTCTAATCCTCTCTGCACTAATTCCTTTCTTCCTACATGGATAATTTCTGTATAATATTGCGCATTTGTACTCCGTGAACCAGTGAGGCTCCTCCCCGAATAGCAGTGACCACATGTACTGCTTCAGTCATCTCTTCCGTACTGGAGCCTTTCTCAAGGCAGGATTGAGTAAACGCGTCTATACAATAAGGGCATTGCAGGGTATGGGCAACAGCCAAGCCTATCAGGGCCTTCTCCCTGGAGGTGAGGTTCCCCTGGTCGAGAACGGAATTGTAGTAGTCAAAAAACTTTTGGGTCAAGTCTGGTGCAGCCTCTCCGGCTTGTTCAAACTTGTCCAGATCCTCGGGATTGTAATACCAATCCGCCATACTACCTCCTTTGGATTTTCCAAATTTGTGTATTTTCAATTAGTTATCCCTGAAGCCCAGGCCCAATCCTCCATGGATATAAAATACGTCCCCGCTTATGGCTTCGTTTAGGATATAAGCTTGTATCTTAAGAGTGAGCCATCAAGAGGATCAGTGTCAATACAAATTCGCCAAAAATAGTAAGAACAATTTGTTTCAGGCAGGCCATTTGTATTGACAAACCAGCCGATAGGAGAGTAATACTGCCTAGATTCCAGGGACAAAGGCAGTTGGACTGGATAAATCCAATATCGAGAAACAAACCCAAGCCCTTATTATGCGCTTTTCATTTATATTCTACCTAATAGGCCTCATGCTGACCGGAGTTGGAGTCAGCATGTGCTGGCCGCTTTTATTCGCAATATATTTTTCCGACCCCGGGATTCTCCCACTTTTTGCATCTTCCGGTCTAAGCTTGGCTGCGGGACTGATTCTGTACTTTTCCTTCAAATCCAGTCAGGTTACGGAAATAAGCAGAAGAGAAGGAATATTGATAGTTACGCTTTGCTGGATCACCGTATGTTTGTTCGGCTCCCTGCCATACCACTTTATCGAGCAGATACCAAATTTCACAGAGTGCATCTTCGAATCCGTATCCGGCTTCACCACCACCGGTGCCTCCATTCTGAGAGACATAGAGAACCTCCCCAGATCCATTTTGATCTGGAGGGACATGACGCAATGGCTAGGTGGCATGGGTATTATTCTCCTGGCCCTGGCCATTCTGCCCCTGGTGGGAAGCGGAGGCATGCAGCTCTACCGGGCTGAATTCCCCGGACCGGTGGAAGAAAAGCTGCAGCCCAAGATCAAGGATACTGCCAAGAACCTTTGGAAAATATATGTCCTTCTTACTGTCTTGGGGATACTGCTTTTGTATTTCGGAGGAATGCATTTCTGGGAAGCAATGTGCAATATCTTCGGCACGGTCTCCACAGGGGGATTCAACCCCAGGAACGCCTCCATAGGCAGTTACGACAGCAATTACGTAGATATAGTCATCATCGTGCTCATGCTCGCAGGTGGAATAAATTTCTCCCTGCACTACTGGCTGCTGAAAGGAAAGCCGCTTAAGGTTCTCCGGGATCCGGAATTCAGGTTCTATTTTATCATCCTTGCGACGATCACCCTTGTAACAAGTATAAGTACATATTATGCCGGGATTTATAACGGATTCTTCCATGCACTCAAATACGGCGCCTTTCAGATAGTTTCCATTGGCACTTCCACCGGTTTTGCCACCGCGGACTACGAACTCTGGACTCCGCTGGCACACACTCTCTTATTCCTGTGCATGATAGGTATCGGTTCTGCAGGATCTACTTCCGGAGGAATAAAAAGCATCCGCAGCATCTTGGCTCTTAAATCCGTGTACAGTGAGATCCAAAAACTGATTCATCCCAAGGGAGTATTTTTCGTCAAATTAAGAGGACAAAAGGTGAATCCGGATATCTTGAACAGTATTTGGGGATTTCTGATTCTCTACTTTGCCGTAACTATAATTGCCACTGTCCTACTTTCCGGAACAGGAGAAGATCCAGTCACTTCCCTTTCCGCTGTAATAGCGAGCATTGGTTGCGTCGGACCCGGATTCGGGGAAGTCGGTCCGACTGACAACTATCACCATCTAAGCGGGATGGCCAAATGGAT
>CAJXKR010000109.1 GCA_913055815.1 uncultured Desulfohalobiaceae bacterium
AAGTTTTATGTTTTAGAGTTTTAAGGTGTAGAATAAGACTTTTCATCATTCGTTGTGGCCGCCAGGGCATGGGAGTTGATATAAAAATTTCGCTGCAACGTTAATTGGATGAAAAATAAAAAGACCTTAATATATCTGTATCTGTGGAGGTGGCCGCAAGAACCTCGTAAACATTGCCGGGATTCACGTTTCCAGGAGCACCGTGTACGGTTATGAGATATCTTTGTTTGAAAAAAAACAATAAATGTTTTAGGAAAGATTTTCACTAGCTAGTTCCTATCCGGAAATTACTAATTTCAGGGTGCAGAAATAGTAAGTTTTCAATTCGGAAACTAGATTTTTTTCGTTTGACAAGGAAATCAATAAATTATGAGGAGGCGTATCTTAATACTTCGACGAATAATTTTAAGATTGACGTAGTCAAACTTCAATCTGGCAGTTTCCGGATGAAAACTAGCTAATCGGTTACGTTTACTTCACTACCTGGATATAAATACAGTTCCAATTTTCATATATATAAGCGGGTGCTAACTACTAAGTCATAATTAACATAGAAAGTAAAAAAGGCCAATAGAGAAAAATCGACATGACAGAAGATCCTGTAGCATTGATTGAAGATTATGCCTTGACAGGGGCTAATTTGAGGAATGAGTTCTTTTCCGCTAATAGTCAGAATCTGGTGGATATTGCCAAAGCGATATCCATAAGCATAATCCAGGGCGGCAAGTTGCTCTTGTTCGGAAACGGGGGCAGCGCTGCGGATTGTCAGCATCTGGCAGCAGAGTTTGTTTCCCGGTTCCAGATGGAGAGGCCCTCCTTGCCTGCTATTGCATTGACTACTGACAGTTCCATCCTTACTGCAGTTAGTAATGATTATGATTTTGACCAAGTCTTTGCAAGACAGATAAACGGGCTAGCGGAAGAAGAGGATGTGGTTTTGGGCATTTCCACTTCAGGGAATAGTCCCAATGTAAACAAGGGTCTGCAAGCCGCTTTGCAAAAGGATGTTTTAACAATTGGCATGACAGGCCGTAATGGCGGTGAAATATCTGATCTCTGCAAGTACTTGCTGCACGTCCCGGGTGATCATACAGCCCTGATCCAGGAAATACATATTGCTGCAGGTCATATGATCTGTAGATTGGTGGACCATTTCCTTTTCGAGGCAGTGGACAAGCTAAAGCCCCATGTTTGAGGTTTACGGATGCACGGTTCATTGTGCAGTTTAAGCAATTACTGAAATCAGAACAATGGATTAATTTAAAGGAGGGGTTTATGCCCATATTTGAATATAAATGTACAGAATGCGATAATGTTTTTGAGGAACTGGTCCTGAGTAGTGATCAGGATATAGAATGTGGCAAGTGTGGTTCCAAACAGACCACCAAGGTGTTGTCAAAATGCAGGACCAGGGTAGGCGGAGATGACTCCCTTGGAGATGTTCCCTCTGCTGGCGGAGGTGGGTGTGCCAGTTGTGGCGGCGGAAGTTGTGCTTCTTGTTGATTTTTTTGAGAGATGGGAGCTTAAATGAATACTGTACCGAAGAAAGTGGTTGTAGCTACCAGGGGAAGCAAGCTCGCCCTATGGCAGGCCGAGCATGTAAAATCCCAGCTGGAATACAATTATCCAGGGTTGGAAGTTGAACTGAACAAGATCAAGACCTCCGGGGACAAGATAACCGATGTCCCCTTGGCAAAAGTCGGGGGAAAGGGACTGTTTGTAAAAGAGATAGAAGAGGCACTTCTGGATGGTAGCGCCGATTTGGCGGTACACAGCCTGAAAGATGTCCCCGGGGAGGTACCTGCGGGACTTCGATTTGGAGCTTTCCCGGAAAGGGGGGATTTTGCGGATTGTTTTTTGAGCGAAATGTATCGGGATCCTTCTGAATTGCCTTACAACGCCGTGGTGGGAACGAGCAGCGTGCGCAGGCAATCCCAGTTAAAGGCGCTTAGACCGGATATAGAAATACATAATTTGCGCGGGAACCTGGATACCAGAATTCGCAAGCTCGGGGAGGGAATGTTCGACGCTATTATAGTTGCAGCTGCAGGTTTAAAGAGACTGGGATTGGGAGCAACATACGAATACAGGTTGGTTCCCCCGGAGTTTCTCCCCGGAGTGGGACAGGGATCATTGGGAATAGAGGTGAGGGAGGACAATAAAGAGATCCTGGAATTACTCTCCAGGTTGGATCACTCCCAGACCAGGTATGCAATCAATACTGAAAGGAGCTTTTTGCAAAGGCTGGAAGGAAGCTGTCAAGTACCTATAGGTGGAAAGGCTTTGATCCGGGATGATAATGAATTGGAATTCCACGGCCTGGTATCTGACCTGCAAGGAGAGAATATAATCATTTCACGGGGTGAGGATGTCCTGGAAAATTCGGCAGAACTAGGGATTAGGGTAGCGGATGATATATTGGGCAGAGGAGGCAGGGAGATCCTGGAAGAGATATATAAACTTGAACAAAAGTAGCTAGTGGATTTGTCCGAAGGAACCGGAAAAACAGGTACCTACCGCGCCGTGTGCAACACCGCTTATATAGTTAACAATTTGATTTGTATTTTCTATTAGGACAAGTTTGCCCTGGGGGAGTTTATGGTCTGCATGGGAGGAGGTACCCGGATTACCTGGCTAGTAGTTGGAGTTTAGCCATTCCAGATCCTCAGGGGTGTTGATGTTGACAAAGGATTCCAGATTGGGGTCTGCGGTTTCAAGTTTTTCCGCTGTTATTTCCTTCAAATTTACAAAATTATAGAGTTGGGTTATTTTGAGATTGTTCTTTGATATCAGGTGCTCTATATACCGGATACAGCCCTTGGAATAAATTGCGCAAAGGGGTTCGTAATACTTCCCTTTTCTGGGTACAACCACATCTGTGCATGAACCAAGTTCCCGCAGCAAAAGTGATATCAGTGCCTGTTTCAAAAGCGGGGTGTCACAGGCCACCATGAAGGCATGACTGTGCGAGGCGTGGGTCAATCCTGCATGTATTCCGGATAGAGAACATTGTATGGAATAAGTGTCAGGAACTACCTTTATATCGAATCCTTTGTATAAATGCGTTTCCCTGGTGACTAGTAGTATTTCCGAAAACAAGGGGCGAAGGTTTTGTATCAAGGTTTCCAGAAAAGTTGTACCTCCAAATTGGAGGAAACTCTTGTTGATACCATGCATTCTGGAATTGCTGCCCCCGCTCAGAATGACTGCTGATGAATCCAAACTCATGTTTTTTTCCAGTTTGATTTAAGGGAAACGATTTACATAATCCTTATTAGTAAATGCCACTGCAAAAAGTAGCTTTAGTTATTAAATTTTGCAATGCGCTAGTTATAACTCTTTGATTTTTCTTAAAACTTTGGAAATCTCGACTACGAAGTAGCGAGAAAACTATAAAACTGCCTGCAAAAGACTTTTTGCAGGCGCGTCTAAGTAGATCACAGTCAAACAATTCCGATATAACTATCTGAATTTACGAGATTTGGAATGTCCTTGAGTGTGTTTGATCCACTTCTAACATCTAGTCTTGACTTAACAAACTCGAACTTCGAACTCTTTGGTTAGTAGATCAAACAGGCATAGCTAATTTATGTTGTTATTGTCAAATTTTTGAAGTGATTTTTATGAACGATTTAAGTTCCAGGATACAAATTGAATGGAAAAACGGTATTTCCGATGTCAGCAAGGCTGACTGGGATTCCCTGGCCCTGTCATTGGATACTCCTTTCCTGGAATGGGAATGGATATACCTGATTGAGAGTTCCAACAGTGCGTCCCCGGAATACGGTTGGGTTCCCAAGCATTTGCTCCTTTGGCTGGATAAAAGGCTTGTAGGTGCAGCACTTCTGTATCTAAAGTATAATAGTTCCGGGGAATTCGTATTTGATCACATCTGGTGGGAACTGTCCGAAAAAATGGGTGTGTCTTATTATCCCAAGCTGATCGGCATGACCCCCTTTACTCCGGTTTCCGGGTATAGATTCCTGATTGCTCCGGATATGGAGGAGTCGATCTTGACCGGGATCATGACGGAATCAATAGATGATTTTTGTCAAAAAAGCGGGATTGCCAGTTGTAATTTCAATTTCGTAGACAAGGAATGGAAAAGCGTGATGGAGAAACAGGGCCTTAGTGCATGGCACCACCAGAATTTCATCTGGGAAAATCCGGGCTATGCTTCATTTGATGAATATCTGGCGGAATTCAAAACTAATCAAAGAAAGAATATAAAAAAGGAAAGGAATCAACTAAAAAAACAGGAGATAACTGTACAGTGTTTCACTGGCAAGGAGATTTCCATTGAGTATGTCAGGCTTATGTACGAGTTCTATCATCGTACCAATGAGATTTACGGCCCTTGGGCCTGCAAATATTTAACCAGGGAATTCTTTGATCAGTTGTACGATTCTTACAGACACAGGAGCTTGTTTATAGCTGCCTTTGAACCGGGCGAAGCTACCCCGGTAGGCATGTCCATGCTGGTATATAAGGGAGATTGGCTTTTCGGCCGCTATTGGGGCAGCAGAAAATATATCCCTTATCTGCATTTTGAATTGTGTTATTATAAACCTATTGAGTGGAGTATAGCCACTGGAATAAAATACTACGACCCTGGAATGGGTGGTTATCATAAATTGCGGAGGGGATTCAGGGTGGTAAGCAATTACAGCCTGCATAGATTTTATGATTCCCGCCTGTCCTGGATATTCAATATGTATATAGACGAGATCAACCGCATGGAGCAAGAGCAGAACGAATATCTCAATTGCGAGGTCCCGATCAAAATGAACAAGTAACATCAGGGCTTATAGCCCACGGATGCATGCATATGAGCAATAGTATTCAAGAATGTCAAAGGTGTGGGACCTGTTGCAGAAAGGGTCCACCGGCATTGCATATACAGGACAAGGAACTCTATTTATCCGGTGTTCTGGATAAAATGCATTTAATCACCCTGAGAAAGGGCGAGTATGTGTTCGATAATATTCAAAATCGCATTGAGCAATTGCCGGAGGAAATGATCAGGTTAAAAACCCGGGAAGGCGCGTCCCCCTGCTTGTTTTTGGACGAATCCACAAATAATTGTAACATCTATTCTGACAGGCCGGCGGAATGCAGGGCCATGAAGTGCTGGGACACCGAGGGGATAATAAATACCTATGCAGGCTACAGGCTGAAAAGAAAGGACCTTATATCAGCTGATTCGGCGCTCTGGGAGATAATTCTGGAACATGAAAACAGTTGTTCTGTGCAGGATTTGCAGGAGTGGGTTCAGGAGTTCAAAAACGAGGAAAGGGAGGAAGCCTTAACCCAGCTCTCCGGGATTATCGATACTGATCTGCGGATCAGGAACTTTCTGCAGGAAAGGACCGGAGCAGATACTGCAAGTATGGAGTTTGTCCTGGGTAGACCACTGGACAAACTGTTGCCGGGTTTGGGCCTGAGAGTGGAGTTTACAGAAGGCAAATACCGTTTCCAGAAGATCGGGGTGTAACTACTTGATTTGCAGTGGGAATAACCTTTCCAAATTGCTACCCTGCAAAACAGTCACAGCCAGATTTGTTTTGGCCATACCTGTTTAATCGATTCGGCTGATTTGAAGCCAGATAAGTTCCTGCAGCGTTTTCGAGATACCTTTGTAGAGGTCCTCCTCCTGTTGAGCGTTACCGGTTAGTTGTTTTTTGATGTTCTGCAGTTCAATAGTAGGCTCCACGCTGGAAGTCCTTATATCACTGGCAAGTTGAACCCTTTTTTGGATTAGATAGTTTTGATACAGTAGCTGGAATCTTTTGAGCATGCTTAAAAATTCATCCCCGTAATCCTTCCAGTATTTATGAGCCTCTTGTCCCGGAGATATCTCCGTGACCAGGGTGAGCATGGCGAGCAGGGAATTGAGGGCGAATCCGGGTATGCCCCGTCTCCATCCCAAAAGCCAGGGTTTTCTCCAGCAAAACAAGAAATTTTCTTCACCGATTCGGATAAGCTCCTGCAGGATGTTGATTGCCTCTTGCAATTTGGGATCGTGCCAGCTTTGCGGGATGTTTCTCAGATCCCACTCCGGAATCAGGCACTGAGCCGGTTTTCCCTCTTCCTGGACGATTGCGGGATCCGAACCGCTTGCGCCCATTTCACTCAGCAGATTGAACAACCATAGATTAGCTGCAGGAGAGTTCGGCGTCTCCAAGTGTAAATAGCTGAGCAGAAAATTCCCTTGACCGTAATATCCGGAAATCATGCCGGGTTCGTTCAAAAGTAGATCCGGATTCAGGTTTATGTTGTAGAGGTTTTCCCAGCTAGTTAACAGTTCCTTGTCAGTGCTGGACAAGGGGAGGTCGGCCACCCAGAAATCCGAGTCCGGCTCTTGGTATGTTGCCAGGACTTCTATATCGCTGCTTTTTGTGTGCTCAAACTGGGAAGGCCACCAGATGGGAACAGAAACCAGTGTATTTAATGTTTGGGAAAACTTTGAAGCACATGAAGCGGGACGCACTTTGATGTGTCCACTGCAATTGGGGAGTCGTTCAGTTGCGGGTTTCCTCTTCCAATGGCATAGCCCGAGACCTGGCCAGTAATTGTTGGTAAGTGCCAGGCCCGCTCCCCCGCAAAAGCCCATATATGTTCCTTTGTTCTCCACGAACCGGGATATTTCCCTGCAGCCGCTTTCTCCCAGGGAATTTGCCTTGGCGGAGGCAAATCCGCCGGGTACGATTAAAATTTCGGGATGATCAGTCCCGAGTCTTCCCTGCTTAATCTCACTGCTCCTGCAAGTGGCAAAAGGGATGTCAAGATACCTCAATGCCCTCCAGAGCATTACTCCCCAAAAGTAGGACTCGTCCCACAATAAATATACTGGAGCTGACTCCAGAGAGAGGTGCCTGGTTTCCGGGATGTTTTGCATGATCTAATTCAAGGAATATGAAGGATTGTTCAGCCTTCCCTTCAATTCGATATCCAGCTTGTTGGTGCCCATATATTTCTGGACAAGGCTGTAGATCTTGGGGTCTGACTCTGTAAATCTTATTTCTGCGGTCAAATCCATATTGCTGCTTATAAGCGGTCTGTTTAACCGCAAATTGCAATCAGCGCTCCCCTGGATCCCCTTTCCCTTCAAGTTGCAATTGCCTATATAAAGTTTTCGGTTCTCCAATTCCCAATTGCAGTTCCCCTGAAAATCCTTGAAATTGTGTTGGGGAAGGGGGGGTGCCTCTATCTGCGCTCCTGCTTCACTGATCTCTAGATTTCCTTCACCAGAGGACTGCAAGGGCTTGTCCAAATTTCCCTGTAGTTTTGTCTCACCGGAACAAAATCCCTGGATGGATTTTATCCTGTTTCTATTGTAGTCTATGGGATTGTCCTCCAGTTGAAGTCGTTCCCAATCAATACTGAAGTCGTATTCCTGTGGCTGCAAAACAGAGTCCAAATTCAGCATCCCATGCAGTGAACCTTGCAGTAATTGCATCTTGAAGGTGGCCTCTGTATTTCCAGTGATCAGAGCGAGCAAATCAATATTGATATTGCAATTTGATATATGTGTGGCCTCCCTTAGGTACGTGGAATCGGGTTGAATCTTGAGCCGTTGGAAATATAACCCCAAGGGGAAATTGTAATCCAGCCCCCGGATATTGATCCTTTGATCATACCTTTGGGCCACCGCGGTTTCGATTCTATTTTCCAGGGCGGAATAAGGGAAGTTTGCCATGAAGACAAGCAGGAACAAAAGCAGTGCAAAGGCAACATATCCCAAGATTTCAAAAAAATATCTTTTTTTCATCTATGCTTCCTTGTTTAGCGATAGGTTACTATTATGGAGTTTACCTGCAGATTGCCGGGATTGTTTTTGGGAGATCTGATGGTTAATCTCTTCACAAAGATACTCTCAGGTGCAAATTCAATTTGTTTTAAAAAATTAGCCAGTTTCTCCAGGGATACATTACCGATCCTTAGTTCGACTTGTTTTTCCGTCACTCCACTGGAGAGTTTTTTTGAAGAGGGGCGCATGAATTCAATGTTATTCTTTATAGCGTTTTGGGATGCCTGTTTTTCCAGATAGGAAAACAGGGTGAAGTTGGAATCCTTCTTGTCCATGCTATCTGAAGTGTCACTGCCCTTCTGGGCTTGTATATATCTTTTTTCCAGTTTTTTCAGCTTGTTCAATCTATCCTTTGCTGCTTCCTGTTCTTGCACTAGTTCTTTTTTGTAGCTAAGCACCGGTGAAAGTCCCCATTGATATAACAAGGCCGCTACCAGGACGGCAGCAGCAAGGTAGATCCATTTTCTGTCAGATAACGAGATGATGTTCATGTAGGCTACTCTCCGAATCCTCTGTTATTTTGTGTTTCCAATATTTATTCCCAAAATCCGGTGTTGGGGTGGTTAATATACCGACTTTACTAGGATTCCTGAATAGAAGTCCGGATATTGAAGCTCACCTTTTCTCCCCCCTGGTTCACATTCGCACCTACTATCTTGACATCTGATAAATACTTCAGATTTTTCAGATGAGTCTTGATTTGATTCACTGTGTTATAATCCTTGGCAGTGCCGCTTAGATTGAGACTGGAGCCGTCCAGGCTGAGCAACTCGATCTGCAGTTGCAGCTTTTCTGGCAGAGCCTTGCTGATGGAGGACAAGATCCGGGTGCTTTTTGCAGGCGGAATTTCTTCGGTAACAGAGCCGCTCTTTAACGCCTCGATCCTGGAGCGGATGATGCTGGAATATTGCATGGGGTTAATGCCTTTGCTTGCATCTGGCACAATCCCTTGAAAGGTTTGTTTTATTTGATTTTGCAGTTGGTTAAGCTTCTTCTGTTGAAAGTAAATTTCCGAGCCAAAGGAGAATCCCCAAGTGCAAAGGATAAAGGCCAGCGCAACAATGGCGTACCTTAAATGCGGTTTCCACGAGGGCTCGAATTCATTCAGGGCCAACTCGCCCTGGAGAAAGTTGAGTCCGGATTTTTGTTGCGACCTGTGCAGTCCCAGGGTGGTGAACAAGAGTGCAGTACTGCTTTGTTTCCGGAGCCTTAGCGGGGCTGGAACCGGTAGTTCGTCCAAGGACAATTCCAGTCCCGTGTCCCGGTTTATGAGCTCGGACAGGGAAGGGAGGGAAGCCCCTCCGCCGGTAACATGGATATTAAGGTTATCAAGCGCTGATTCTTCCTGCATGAACGACAACTTGAGTTGCCTGACAAGCTCCTGATAACTACTGGGAAGTGTGGAGTTCTTGTCTTGCGTGCTCGCAAGCTCAGCAAAAATATCCTTGATTCTCTGGGTCTGCCCAGCATCCGTATCCGGGTCGATTTCCTGTACAATATCCCTTATTCCCAGGGGGATGGTGCGCATTAATTGTAATTGTGAATTTTGAACCATTGCCAGATTGGTCTTGCTCCATCCCAGATCCAAAAAGGCATGGTTTTCGCTTTTGCCGCTCAGTAGTGATGCAAATCCGGCATATGCAGTTAAGTCCAGGTCAACCCTGTGGATGGCTATCCCCGCTTCCTGGAAGGCATTCAGCCATTGCCGGATTGAATCCTTGTTTTGCAGGACACAAAAGGCCTTGCACTGTTTGCTCCCTGTGTGGGTTAGGTAATAGTCCCAACTATAGTCGGAAAGATTTACTGGGATATTGGCTTCCAACTCCAAGGGAAGGACTTGTTTGATCTTGTTTTGTTGGGTAAAGGGAAAGGTAAGCTCCTGGTAGAGCGCATCCCCGCTGTTTATTGCAAGCAGGTTTTGGTCCGCAAACAGGTCGTTTTGCTCAATAGCGGTATATACTTTGTTGGTAATCGAATCCGGGGTGTCTTCCGGATATACGCGTACGAGCTTGAAGTTGAGAACTGATTCGTTTCTGATTCCCACTTGGGTTTTGAGTATTTTGACCCA
>CAJXKR010000110.1 GCA_913055815.1 uncultured Desulfohalobiaceae bacterium
TTCTGGTTATCGGGTATTTCAATCTTGGCCTGTCTGGTCCTGAAACGGGTAATGGCCTTTATAACTATTTCATCCGTGGTTTCTTGGGGATTATCCTCCTCGAATTCCAAATGGTCGGCACCTTCAATCTTGCACCTGGGATTGGTGGTAAACATATAAGTACCGTAACATTGTGCCACTGTACTAAGCCCCTGCTTAATGCACTGCACATCCACTGCCATGGCGTCCACAGCCCCGGTAACCAGGATGGATTCAGTAGACATGAAATTTCCAGCATGAGGAATGCCGTGCCTGGAGAGCATCTCTGCCCCGGAGCAGCACATCCCCACCAGATTGATTCCCTTGGCACCTGCTTGTTGGGCTGCATCAATCAGGGTGGGCTCGTTTACGGATGCCAGCACTGTCTCAAACAGATTGGGTTCGTGTCCGTGGATAATGATATTGACCATGTCCTCCTTTAGACAACCCATATTAACATTTGCCGTTACCGGTGAAGGGGTGCCGAAAAGGATATCAGATATCTCCGTGGCCACCATTGAGCCTCCCCAGCCATCGGAAAGTGCTGTACGGCTGGATTGTTTGGTTATGTTTTCATACTCTTGGTCCACTCCCATGTGCGTTCGGTGCATAAGTTCCATAATCTCTCTCATTGCACCTCTGGGGACTATTCCCAGTTCCCTCCATTTCTTCAATGTCTCTTGCGGTACGCGCTTGACAAAGGGAATTTCCCCTTCCACCTGTGTATATGTACGCTCCAGTTCCTCGTACAGGTCCAGGGAGACATCCTTGATGGTACGCCCTTCAACTTCGATTCCAACTGAGGCTGCCACATTCAACAACTTTACCGTGTCCTTGATTTCATAGTCCACAATTTCCCCTTTTACCACCTTCCTGAAGACATCCAGCATGCTCATGCCGTGATCAGTATGGGCAGAAGCCCCGGCAGAAACCATCCTCCCAAAATTCCGGGCCTGTATGGTATCTATCGTGGCACCGCAAACACCTACTTTTCCATAGGGATCCTTGGGATTCAGACGACAGGGTCCCATTGAACAATGCTTACAACAGGCGGAATCTGCTCCTATCGGGCAGGCCTTCATGGTATCGGCCCGTTCGAAGGCAGTCTCCACATTGTCCTCGCGAGCCTTGGTAAGCATCTGCTTGGTGGAATCGCAAATGGTCATTGAGTCCGGAGTGGAAAGCTTTTGTTTGCTCTCTGTATCTTGAGTCTTTTTCTTTTCTGTCATGTTAGTTCTCCTTTGTTTGTTGAATTCATCCTTGAACAAGGATCATTTCAGGCAATGCCGTTATAGTGGTATTAATATTGTTTACTTTTTAAGCCTCTACTCCATAATTAAAGTGTGAAAGGGTATTTTGCTCTTGTCAAGTCCTATTTACCCAAAACTTTTGAAGTGTTAATAAGAATTTCAAAAACTTCTGTTGTCAGCAATTCCATTTCTGGATACAGAAATAATTCGTATATTATTACTACAGTGAATCTTAAGTCTTGCCGGGTGGTCCACTTTTGTCCAGGCTTCAAGAGGGCTGGACACAGTGGACCGCCCGGCTGCAACTTAAATAAAACTAAGTGCTTTCAGTATAAAATTTTCGCTGTAGTGGCTATCCAAAATTAAAATTGCTGTGTCGCTGTAGTATTAAGTTGACTACAAAAATAGCTGAAAGTAAGCTTGTATATAACCAAGCAACAGCAACACCCATGGAGTCCACTGATGCCTGCGCAAGAACTTATTCCTCCGCCCCATACCATCCCGGTTCACTGGGGCTGGCTGTATTTCTTCCTGATCTTGACCTTCTACCTGCATCTTTTGTTTATGAACGCCATGCTGGGTATTAGCGTTATAGCGCTTTTTTACGAATTCAAACCCGGAAGGGACGAGACAAGCGCCGCACTATCAAGGGATATTTCCAGGAAACTGATATTTTTCGCGGCCTTTGCAGTAAATCTGGGCGTAGCCGCTCTCTTGTTCCTGCAAGTACTTTACGGACAGTTTCTGTACGTAAGCAGCATACTCATGGCGGTATATTGGCTTGGTATAGTAGTCCTGCTTCTTTTGGCCTATTACGGGGCCTATGTATACAATCTGCACCACGAGTATCTGTTTCTAACACGCAAATTCCTGGTTCTGGGCATAGTCCTGCTTTTTCTGAGCGTTGCCTTTTTCTTTACCAACAACATGACCTTGATGCTAAGACCGGAACAATGGACCAGATATTTTCACAATCCCGGGGGCACATTGCTGAACCTGAATGATCCCACATTAATCCCCAGGTATCTGCATTTTCTGACTGCCTCGGTCGCAGTGGGCGGTCTGGTGGTAGCCATCTCCGGCAGATGGAAAAAAAACAATGCAGTCAAGGAATCTCAAAATTTTCAGAATGCGGGGATGAAATGGTTCACTGCAGCTACTTTCCTTCAAATAATCCTGGGTTTCTTGTTCCTGATAAGCCTGCCCCCGAAAATCATACTGGCATTCATGGGAGGAAACGTGCTATATACTGCAGTATTTGTTTTCACACTGTCCTGTTCCTTTCTGTTACTGGTATTGGGGGCATTAAAGAAACTCTGGGCCAGCACCGCCACATTGCTGGCAACTATACTGGGAATGGTACTAATGCGGGACTTTGTGCGCTCCATGTTCCTGGAGGACTATTTCAAGTTCGAGGATCTGGAGCTCAGTAGCCAGTATCCAGCATTTTTCCTGTTTATAACCGCCTTGATTTGCGGCGTGGCCTTGATAGTATATTTATGCAGGAAATCGCTGCATCCATCTGGCAAGGAGAGCTAAATCATGTACTACCCGGTTTGGGAACTGTATTTTGCAGGTGGAGGTCTGCTCATAGCGGTAATTGCCGTACTGCATGTCTTTGTGGCCCATTTCGCCATCGGTGGCGGACTCTATCTGGTTTTAACCGAAAGAAAGGCGCACAAGGAAAATTCCAGGCCCATTTTCGATTACACCAAGGCCCACAGCAAATTCTTTCTTCTCTTAACCCTGGTATTCGGGGGAATTAGCGGGGTAGGCATCTGGTTCACGATTTCTGTCCTCAGTCCCGGGGCCACTTCCTTGCTAATCAACAATTTCCTGTTTGCATGGGCAACCGAATGGGTCTTTTTCCTGGTGGAGATAGTCGCCCTGTTTTTCTACTACTATCGTTTCGATCAAATGAAATACACTGATCACCAGATAGTGGGATGGATCTACTTCTTCTCAGCCTGGTTGTCCCTGTTTTTCATAAACGGAATAGTCGCATTTATGTTAACTCCAGGGGAATGGCTGCAAACAACGAATTTCTGGGACGGATTCTTCAATCCCACTTTCTGGCCCAGCCTGGTTTTCCGCAGCGCATTGGCATTGTCCCTGGCCGGTGTCTTCGGATTTGCAACTTCGGTATTCAGCAAAAACAGGGAGTTGAATGACAAATTGCTGCGCTACAACGCCAGCTGGCTGATTATTCCGCTCTTGATAACCGCTCCGGCCGGATACTGGTATCTTCATTCCACTTCCGCGGAAATCCAATCCCTTATCCTGTTCGACTCCCCTGAAATCAGACCATTTGTACACATAATCATCTGGGGAGGCATCTCCCTGTTTCTAGGGGGCATATTAATGGCTGCCAAACTATCCGGAAGGATAAAAAAACCCCTAGCTATAGTCCTTTTAGCAGCCGCCCTGGTGTATACCGGGTCTTTTGAATGGATAAGGGAGGCTGCCAGGAAACCATACTTAATCTATCAACACCTGTACTCCACCGGCATATACAAGGAAAACGTACAGGAATTGAAAAACCGGAGTTTCCTTTCCGCTGCCAAATGGACGCAAAACGAGCAAGTTGAGAACTCAAACCGGTTAAAGAGCGGAAAGGAAATATTCAGAATCCAGTGTTCTGGCTGTCACTCAATAGGAGGACCGATCAATAATATCCTTCCCCTTACCCAAAAGTACGGTATCTACGGCATGGATTCCCAATTGAACGGGCAAGGCAAGATGCAGAAATACATGCCCCAGTTTTTGGGTACGAAAAAGGAGCGCCGCGCACTGGCCTCTTATATAGTCAAGGGATTGCACGGCAAAAAGACAGCAACCAAGGGACCGGGGATTTCCGCCCCGAATTCCACGCTAAAAATACCCGATTTCGACCCTGAGAATAGCCAGTACGTACTGTTGGCCTGGAATGACCTGGGCATGAACTATTATTCCCACACCCTCCCCTATATAATGTTCGCACCACCTGGAAACAACCTGAATGCCCTGCTGATAAACAGAGGTCCTTCTCCGGGTATTGTAACCCAAGGTGTAAAAATCAAGTATACTATAGAAACAGGTTTGGGAGACCCGGGAAGCCAGAGCCGATTCTGGGATTACGCCCCGGACCTATTTTCGCGGGATATAGATCCGGGAACGGGATTGTCCGGGTTCGGAATAAACGGAACAATGCATTCGAATCAAACCGTTTTCAGGGCCAGGAATGTTCCGGTCATACCTATCTCCAAGCAACAAAACTTCAATCCCTATCCGTTGTATACGCTCCGGGCATTTGACAAGGAAAGTGGGGAATTAATCGCCCAGACCAGGACTGTAGCACCTGTATCCCATGAAATGAGATGCGACAACTGCCACGGCGGCAACTGGCAGGGAGACGCGGATATTGCCCCAAACAAAAAGACCGCTTTGGACATATTGCAAGTGCACGACAAGAACAACAGGACCGATCTGCTCTCCAGGGCCAAAAACCAGAAACCGGTAATGTGCCGGGAATGCCACTCTGACCCGAAACAGGCGTCTCCGGGGAATTCCTCCGGAAATCCGGAGATATTGAATTTTTCCGCTTCCATGCACGGCTGGCACGCCAACTATTTAACAGGCAGGAACCAACCCGCGTGTTTCAATTGCCATCCGGATTCCAAACAGGTACACACCAAGGGTTTCAGGGGAACGCATTCCGAGGCGTTCTCCTGTATCGACTGCCACGGGACCATGGAGGATCACGCAATCAGCCTATTGAAAGGGGCCAGGAGAGACGGCAGGGACGTGGGAAAACTTATCAAACATTTGCAACCCCGGATGGCAGAGTCAAAAAACGAGATCAAGCCCAGAGATCCCTGGATCCAGGAGCCGGACTGCCTGGATTGCCACCAGGATTTCAAGCGCCCCTCCTTGAACGCCACCGCATTCAATAGTTGGACCGGCTCTGCTGACAAGTTGTACAGAAACAGGAACGAAATATCCGGTAAGATAAATTGTGCTGCCTGCCACAGCAGTCCGCACGCCATTTATCCGGCCAAGAATCTACTGTTCAAGGATTCCAGGGACACTGTACAGCCGTTGCAATATCAAGACAACAACAAGACCATAGGCACGGACAATTGCTCCCTTTGCCACAAAATGCAAATGGGGTTCAATTATCACCACGACAACATGATAAAGAATTAACAACTAAAGGGTTCGAAGTTCGATATTTTTGAATTAAAACAATATATTATATCACAAGGGAAAAGTATATTCAAGTGCAATACAAAAACTTGTAATTTCAGAAGATTATTTTAAAACTTTTAACTGTCCAGTTAACAAAAAGGAGATGGCTTATGCAAACGAATCAACTCATTGATATCTTAAACCGGGATTTGGCGGATGAACACGCGGCAACACTCCGCTACCTGGTACACAGCTACTTCGAGGGAGAGGACAACGAATTCGGTGCACCCATTCTTTCCCGGGCAAGAGAGGAAATGTGGCACATGCACTGGCTGGGAATGGTCATTGGCAAGCTGGGAGGCGAACCTGAACTAGTACCTGCAAAATATCCTTTTGATCCCAGCAACAGAGGCTCCATCCTGCAGTCCTACATAGACTACGAAGAGAATCTGGTGCCCCATTACAACAAGGAAGCTGAACAAGTGGACGACTCCCATATCAAACGCGTTCTGGAAAGGGAAGCTTGGGAATCCGGCATACATGCCCAAAAATTTCGAAAGATGCTGGACAAACTCAGCACCGAGGATGCGAAAACTCTACCTGGTGCGGAAGCAGAATTGCCTGAAGAATTTCTAAATACTTTGCAACAAGAAGTAGCTGCGAAATACTCCAATATGCTTACCCATATCAGGGATTCCTGGGTATTTCAAAAGCAAGGGATAAGCGGCTGGAAGCTGATGGACCAAGCTATGGAAATGATGAAACAACTGGCGCACTTCACCGAGGACGTGGCGGAAAACGGACTTTATCCCCAACTGGAGGTAGAAGAAGTCGAACGTCAAACCGATCTAACCGCTGCCTTGTCGAACAAGGAGGAAACACTAAAGCAAAGCCTCGCCAGGCACGAAGCGCTGCAAAAACAGGATGAGACCCAAAAACACAAGGGATTTCTCTTGAATCTGGACCTGACAATAAGGCAGGAAGCGTATCAAATAGCCGAGTTGCAGGACATGCGCAAGAACAAGTAGGAAACCGATTCAAAAAAACTATCTCCGGGCCGAGGAATCGGCTCGGACAAAATCACTAACCAGGATTCGCAACTGATGAATGCAACATTTATGGATTCAAAATCACTGTTTAGTTGAAAATATTAAGATCTAAGCACTGTCACCTTGCATCCAACATCTGCACAATAGCTGCTGTTCAAGATCCCTTCCTGATTATTGCTAAAAAACTATTTATCCGGAAAACAAACTTTGTTTTACGCCCGAGAGATCAGTTCCTTCACTCATCATGGCGGTAATCCTGTCGAAATCCTGTAGGTCTCCCAGCATAATACAACCGATAATGCGGTTGTTATCAATAATTACTTTTTTGTAGACATCCCCCTCGGAATAAACTTTGGATTCGTATTTGCCCTCAGTATCTATCTCCCCGGCAGAAGCCAAATCAATTCCCACCACCTTCAACTTGGTTGACATCGTGGTCCCCTGGTATATATCACTTTCTCCGGCCATATTCGCACCCGCTATTTGTCCCTGTTCCTTCGCCGGCCACCATATCCCGTACAAGTTACCGTTCCATTCCGCAACATCCCCGGCTGCATAGACATGGGGATCGCTTGTCTGCAAATAGTCATCAACCACTATACCCTTGTTCTGTTGCAGATCCATGGACCCCGCCAACTGGATATTCGGCCTGACACCGGCTGAAAACACGGCCATTTCCGCGGGAAGCTCCTCTCCATTATCCAATAGCGCAGTATTAACACTATCTCCACCCTGCAGTGTACTTGTCTTGAGTCCCAATCTGAACTCGAATCCCATTTTTTCCATATTCGAACGCAGTTTTTCTGCACCTTCCTCGTCCAGTTGCCGGGGCAAAAGCCTGGGAAAGAATTCCACCACCACAACCCTTTTGCCCAATTTGCGCAGGGCATTTGCAGTTTCCAGGCCCAAAAGGCCACCCCCGATCACAACCACATTATCCACACTCTGGGCCCACTTGGAAATCTTCCTGGCATCTTGGATATTGCGCAGGGCAAACACCCCCTTCTTATCCGCCCCTTCAACCGGGGGAATAAATGAATGGCTTCCGGTAGCCAAAAGCAACTTGTCGTATCCGATTTCTTTTCCCTTGGTTGTAGCTAGAATCTTTTTCTCCGGATCTCCGGTTTCAACTTCGGTATCCAGCACAAGATAAATATTGTTTTCTTGATACCAGGAGGGATTTTTGAGCTGCAGGCCTTGTTCTGACACCTCCCCTGCTATATAGTCGTTTAGCCTTATTCTGTAATAAGGAGGCAAATCCTCGTTGGAAACTATGGATATTTCTCCTTGAGGATCGACCTTTCTTATGTTTTGAGCAGCTGAAAATCCGGCTACTCCATTGCCAACTAATACATATCTGGTCATATCTCTATACTCCTGCTAATATCGTATACATAAAACAATTTGTTCACCACAAGGATAAACTTTTTTCCGCCGGTTATTTTTTACCGGCGGAAAATATCCTCAAAAACACCTACACTAAACAGGGATGTAAAGGTAGGATTTTTTGCACGGTTAGGGCTTAATTGCTTACTCTTCCTTGAAATACAGGGTCTCGAATTTACCCACCAAATCTTTCAACTCCTTAATATTGTCCATATCAGTGGTTTGTTTGCATTTCATCGCATACACCACCATCTTGTGAAGCAAAGCCAGCTTTTTTTCATAGTGTTTTGTCCCGGGCTTGATCCTTTGGGTCAGGAAATATTGGGTTGCAATGTGTTGAAACTTGTTTGCATGCTTATCCTTGTTTGTAATCCACCTGGTTAATTGGTTGTAATTTATGTCTTCATGCTTTTGGATGTCCTTTATCATCATCATGGACTTCTCCATGGTATCAATATGTTCGTTCAACATCTTAATACGCATTTCATCGTCGTATATCCCGCAGGGCACCTCGCAGTGGGCGGAGACCAATGCCGGAACACAGAAAACCAAAAAGAATACTACCCCGAATCTCATAAAAGCCTTTTTCATGTTCAACCTCCTTTTTTTCACTTTGATAATTGTTCCTTATTTACACCTCTTCACGAATATTTATCCAAATAGTTATAAAGCAAATCCTATGCCTAAACCTGCAGTTTTCCAATTCCAATATTTTTCCAACAAATTAAACACTGCACAAACAGGGTCTGAAGAATTAAATTCCAGTAGTAAACAACCAATACCGAGCTTGCCGGTTGGTATCTATATTTATCCCTGCCGAGTAACAGCTTTATTACACCTCTCTCTGGGAGGAGATGATTTAAGTTTTAATTCGGAAACTGCCCTTTTTCCATATTCGGAAATAAAAGATTTCCGGATGGGGACTTCTAACTAGAAATGCAATTATGGAAGAACCAAAGACATGTGTGCCAGCCTGTCCTTCACTGCCACACTCTCAACTGTGACACGTCACAATAAAGTCAAACTGTAGATCGGAACAAGACTGGGACTGATTCAGTGCTTACCCTCCAGTCCTTCACAAAAATTCCTGATGTTATTTCCCAGAACATTATGATTATATCCACCTTCCAGGACTGCAAAGACCTTGTTCGGACACAGCCTGTCAGTCATCCTTTTCACCTCGCGGCCGATATATTTGTAGTCTTCAGTTCTGAGCATATTTCCCCAATCCTCGACATGCCGGTCAAAACCCGCGGAAATCGCAACAAGATCGCACTCGGTTACTTTATCCAGTGTATAGTAAAGGGTATTGGCGGAGTTCATATGAAAATAAGTCACATTCGGATCCCGGGAAAAGATATGATAGGTTCCGTCTCCGTAATGGAGATCAAAATCCAGGATAAACACCTTGTTCACCTTACCTTCCGCTCTCAATTTCCGAATTGCCAGGGCGAGGTTATTGTACCAGCAAAACCCCCAGCAATTGTCCGGACTGGCGTGGTGTCCAGGCGGACGGACAAGAGCGAAAGCCGGGTCGCTGTTTATTGCATTTTCCGCTGCCTCGATCGCACCGCCTGCGGCCAAGAGGGCGAGGGTGAAAAGGTGCGGGGACTCTGATACCATATCGAAATGATCCTTTGTATGGACGCGCAGAATATCATCTTCCGTGGCAATTTCCGGTTCAATGAAGTCATAAAGGGGCGAAAGCTCGTTCAAGGCACTGTCCAGACGCCCGTATCTGGCAGCCGGATCCGAGGTGTATTCGTCCTTGAACATTTCATGGAAAACCACTTTTACCATAATTCTCCAGTATTCCATTTAATTGCACTACAAACAACAATACTGCAGGCTAAAAAAACAAAATAACGGGCATACCTATCCAAACAGATTACAAGATTGAAAGCTCATAATTTAACTCTAAGGAAGTTTTTTTTTCAGTGTCAAGAAGACATCTGCAAAAAA
>CAJXKR010000111.1 GCA_913055815.1 uncultured Desulfohalobiaceae bacterium
ATAGATCCGGAACTTACTGCGGATCCCCAGATGGAATTTGGGGCTAAGGCCAGTGATAAGTTAATGGAATGGTGGGAATAAAGGAGGACACCGAATAATGCAAGTTTTCGGGCCTTATATGAATCTTAAACAAGCAGCGAGGTATCTTGGGTACCACCCGGATACTTTTAGGCGTAAGCTGCGAGATTATGATATTCCCCGTTATGGCCCGGAAGGAAACAAGTTCGCCCAATCTGTCCTTGACTTGTTTATGCAAGATCCCGATAATTTCAAGAAAGGTAAACAATATCAACGCAAGAAAAACGTCAAAACTACGGTGAGTGTATGAGTTTACACAAAAGGAAAGACGGACGCTGGAAGGTAAATTATCGGGACGAAGAAGGCAAAATAAAAACTAAAACTTTTTCCAAGGGTAAGGCGGGAAAAAACAGAGCAAAGGAGTTTGATGCGGAAATTAAATACAAAAAGGCATCAAAACAGCCTTTACCAGAACCGACACCCAAAGGAATATATCTGGGAGACCTTACCCAGGAATGGCTTGATATGAAAAAAGCCCAGGGGAGGTCCTTGAAATGGCTCCGTGAATGGGCTCATGTTTTAAGCACATATATATTACCTGACCTCACCCATAAACCCGCCAAACAATTAACCCAAGCCGACATTCTAGCCGTAATTGGCAATCACTGGGCCAAATGCCAAACAGTCCACACGAAATAGATACATCCGGTACTTGAAGACAATTTTTGAATACGGAGTTGACCAGAGGCACCTTGATAAGAATCCACTCCGAAAATGGAAAACCGGTAAAGAAACACGCAGAAAATCCCAATTAACCCTGGAAGATTTACGCAAAATCCAAGCTGAAGCAAACAGGAAAGGGTCCCGATGTAAACATCTTGCTTGGGCCATAGAGGTTGCGTGGAGGATACCGGTTAGACCTGGCGACGACCTTTATGGATTGCGCTTCGAGCACATTGACTGGAATAAATGCGGAATACAAGTATATCATACTAAGGTTAGACGCAGTGCCTTTATACAATTACCGGATGATTTTCTTTGGGAGCTACGGGCAAGGCAAAAACAATCCAAGTCAGGTTATATAATAGAGTACCAGGGCAAACCGATAAAAAGACTAGACAAGGCCCTGTCCAATACTGCTGAAAGACTTGGCCTGAATTACGATGTAATTATGTATGATGTCCGTCACCTCTGGATAACAACAGCTATAGACCAGGGATTTGATCCCTCGGTTATAGCACACATGGCCGGCACCAGCATTGAAATGATACATGCCAACTACTACGAACCGCACGCTGTTGAGCAATCCAGGATGATGCAAGGGATGCCGGATTTAAACAAGGAAGAAAATACCGGTAAGGTGATAAATATTGATAAAAACAAATAACTTTTGTAGGGTCACATCTGTAGGGTCACCCATAAAAAAAGGGTTACGGCTTAACCATAACCCCTTGAAATGATGGTCGGGATGCTCGGATTTGAACCGAGGGCCTCATGCTCCCCATGCATGTGCGCTGCCAGACTGCGCCACATCCCGAAAGCTTTAAAATCTTCTAATCCTTTTTCCCGCTTTTGTCAAGCTATTCAAAAATTCTATCCACTGTAAATTTTTATCATCAATTGATTATCAATATGTAACATCAGACAACCCGGAAGCCCCAGAGTGTCGAAAAAATCATACGTCTACTATGCACTGGGTCAACCAATAATCCACTGTCTTTTCCACCCTGACTTCGGTCAGTGTTGCTCCTTTCACCTCTATACCCTGATCTTCCCCGGGAATGAAATTTTCACCCCAAGCATACCCGGACAAATAAAAATCTTGTATACGGATTTCAAATTTTCTAAAAATGAAAGAATGTAAATCCGCTTGGGTCAAAAGTTCATTCAACCATGCAACCAACAGGGATTCCAGATCAAAGCCCCAAGTTTCTATATAAATTCTTTCACTCCGATTGTCAGTACATATGTCCCCGGACATCAAGTCGAACATCGCTTGGGCGATACATGCAAAGGACACCTCGATGCTGGAACCAAATCCCCGGATCCCAATATCGGCTTCATGTTCAAAAGTCTCATAACAAGAAGGCTTCATTACAAGACTCCTGGCTAAATAAATGATCCAAGTCCCATGCAAATGGAGTAAAAGCAGTTAAAACAGAGACTTCCACTTGTCCTGTTGCTGACCTTGCTGTTCTTTTTTCCCTTGTTGATCCTTATCTTCTTTGTCCTGGCCTGCCTTGGATATCTTCTTGGGCTGTGTGCCGGCTTTGAAAGGCAAAAGATAACTGTTTTCCGTGGAGGAACTTGCCAACAAACCGTTTTCCGCATCTACCCTGGCCATTACTATCCCCGAAGGCCTCTGGAACTCCTGCTCTGGATAATTGTCCTCTACCTCCTGCCGGTAGTCCAGCCAAATCGGTGCAGCAGCCCTGGATCCGGTCTCATATTTACCCATGGTCCTGGGATCGTCGAACCCAACATAAACACCGGTCAACAAATAGGGAGCATACCCCATAAACCAGGCATCTTTTTGTTCATCCGAAGTACCTGTTTTTCCGGCAACCGGTCTGTTCAAAGCCTTTATTCTCCAACCGGTTCCTTCCTGTATCACTTTCTGTAAAAGATAATTGATGATATAAGCAGTCTGGGAACTCATGGCTTTATGTGATTTTGTTTCGGACTTATAAATCTCTTTTTCCCAGGGGCCGGTAACTTTGTTCACTGTCCTGGGTTGGATATAACTCCCCCCCCTGCAAAACGCGCCATAGGCACGGGAGAGATTCATAAGGGTAACAGAAGCGGAACCCAGGCTCACCGACAAGTCACTTGGGAATTCAGATTGCAAACCCAATTTTTTTGCCCTGTCAATCACCTTGTTAATACCGATTTCGTTGGCAACACGAATTGTTACCAGATTCCTGGACTTGACCAAAGCGGTTCTCAGTAAAGTGGGACCGAAAACCTCGCGTTCGTAATTCTGGGGCTTCCAGGTGGAATTCATATCCTTGTTAGAATACACAATGGGGGCGTCCAAAACCACAGAGGCAGGAGTAAATCCGTTATCCAGGGCAGCGGAATAGACAATGGGCTTAAAAGCGGAACCTGGTTGGCGTTTGGCTTGAGTAGCGCGATTGAATTGGCTGCGCTGAAAACTGTAACCACCCACCATTGCCTTGACTTTGCCGTTATTGGGGTCAAACGATACCAGCGCCCCTTCAACTTTGGGTTTTTGCTCCAGGCTTAGTTGCCATATTTTCTCTTTTTCTTTCTTGTCTCTTTTTAGTGAAGCCCAGACCACATCTCCTTTTTTCAGCACTTTTTGAGCATTCTTTATATCCGGCACCTCTTCGTGTGCCTTGGAAGGGTCTATCTCGCGGCACCAACCCATGGTATTTACATCTATCCAGCCGCTGGAATTGGAGAAACCAACCCTTGCCCCACTTTTAATCACCTTTTTTACAACTACCTTTATCCACTCCCCATTTTTCAACTTGCTCTTGCAGTTATTCTGCTTGTTAAACAATCTCTCGTATGAACCCTCACCAAGGTTTTTGAGCGGACCCCTCCAGCCCCGGCGCTTGGTCGATGCCACCAGCCCTTTTTGCAGGGCATCTTCCGCGGCCTTTTGATGCTTCTTGTTAACCGCTGTATATATATGAAGTCCTCCGGTATAAGTCTTGTTTTCACCGAAACGGTCCAAAGCCCATCTACGAATCTCCTCCAAATAGTAGGCCCCCACTTTCCAGGAAGGGTCTGACATTTTTTCGAATTCCAATTGATAATCCAGGGCGGAATTGTATTCCTCCTCGTCGATCCAAGCCTGATTCAGCATTTGATTTAACACATACTTCTGCCTGGACTTGGCCAGCTCCGGGTTTTTGTAAGGGTTATACACTCCCGGTGACTTGGGAAGTCCGGCAAGCAGTGCAGACTCAGCCAAATTCAGTTCGGATGCGTGTTTGGCGAAAAATTCCCTGGCAGCAGCTTCAACACCATAAGCACCACTACCCAAATATATTTGATTCAGATAGATGGTCAAAATCTCGTCCTTGGTCAAATGCTTTTCCAGCTTATATGCCAGGATCGCCTCCTTCATTTTCCTCTTGTAAGTCCTTTTCGAACTTAACAACAGGGACTTTACCACCTGTTGGGTAATGGTACTTCCTCCCTGCACTATCTTACCAGCTTTCATGTTTTTTACAGCCGCGCGGAAGATACCTATCAAATCCACTCCGGAATGATCGTAAAAACTACTGTCTTCGGAAGCCAAAAATGCCATGGGCACATATCCGGACATCTTTTTCAAGGGAGTAAAAAACCTTCTCTGTTTGGAAAGATACCCCAGGACCTCTTTGTTTTCAGAATATACCGTAGTAGCCAGTGCAGGATTGTAGTCGGTAATTGACTCGATCTTGGGGAGATCCTCGGATGCCCAATAATATACACCAACAGCGCTTCCCACTCCCAATATAATCAAACAAAATAAAACTATCAGAAACCATATGAATATTCTTTTTAATTTAATCGCCATATAATTTATCGCTCAGTTATTGTTCAGAGGCGGTTGTATTTGAACAATTCTCACTATGTTTTGCTGAAATCGAAACTTCCTTTTCCGAGTAAATCGTGCAGGTGTACGACCCCTTGCAGGACCTTGCGTTCATCCACTACCGGCAAAACCAAAATCGCGGATTTTTCCATAACATCCAGGATCATCCCCCCCTTTTGCCCTATCTCTGCATAAAGGGGGTTCGTGGTCATATAGCTATCCACAAGGTCTTCCGGGCTATATTCATCCCGGCACAAGAGCCTGCGCACATCCCCGTCGGTCAGAATACCCACCAATTTCCCGTCCTTGTCGAGCACCAAAACAGTTCCCAGTCTACCCTTGTCCAATACTTGCAAGCTCTGATCCAAGCTTGTACCGGAGTATACAATAGGAATATCCCTGGTGTGCATAATCCTGCTTATATCCTGCCTGAGCTGTTTTCCCAGATCACCACCCGGGTGGTATCTCTGAAAATCCTCCTTCCCAAAGGACTTCCTTTCAATCAGGCAAACTGCCAGGGCATCACCCACAGCCAAAGTAGCAGTTGTGCTGGAAGTAGGTGCCAATCCCAAAGTACAGGCCTCTTTTGGTACCTGGGTACAAATGATCGCATCGCTCATACTTGCCATGGTAGATTCCAAGTTGGAGGTAAGGCTGATTATTTTTCCACCCAATCCCTTCAAGGTAGGAATTATAGTATTCAATTCATCTGTTTCTCCACTGTTGGAGATCGCAAGCACCACATCACCCTCCCGGATCATCCCGAGGTCGCCGTGTGCACCTTCCACAGGATGGAGGAAAAAAGCTGCAGTTCCGGTACTGCTAAGTGTTGCGGCAATCTTTCTACCAACCAACCCGGACTTTCCGATACCAGAGACTACTACCCGGCCATTGCAGCCAGCTATCATTTCCACTGCCTGATAAAACTGTTCACCTAGATTTTTTTTTACTTCCTGCAGGCCCTGAATTTCAATATCCAGAACATTTTCTGCCAATTTTATCCAATCATTATTAACTCGTTCGTTCATAGCACTACCAATTTAGTTCTTAAGTTGCTAAGCAGTTAAGCTATTGAATTATTGAATTCGTAATCTCTTGTGCTTATTCCATACTCATCTTGCCGTAATCCTTGCCCGGCAAAACGGGATGATCGCCCTGAAAACAGGCTAAACAATATCCATCGTTATGATCCACCGAATTTAGCAGGCCTTCCACGCTCAAATAGTGCAATGAATCCAACCCAATATATCTTGCTATATCTTTCACCGAGTGGTTGGCTGCAATCAACTCGCCCTTGGATGAAAAGTCAATACCGTAATAACAGGGATGTCTTATGGGAGGACAACTAACCCGCAGATGTATCTCCTTGGCTCCCAACTCCCGCAACTTCTTTACCCGTGTCCTGATCGTGGTTCCACGCACAATTGAATCCTCGACAATGACTATCTTGTTGTCCTTGATCATTTCCTTTACCGGATTCAATTTCACTCTAACCCCGAAATCCCGCATATCCTGCGAGGGCTGGATAAAGGTCCTGCCCACGTAATGATTCCTGATCATGGCGTTCTCAAAGGGAAGTCCGGATTCCTGGGCATAACCAACCGCAGCATAAACTCCGGAATCCGGAAAAGGCATGCAAAAATCCGCATCCACATGTGCCTCCCTGGCCAGCATTTTACCCATGTTTTTCCTGCGGATATAAACATTTTCAGAAAACACTGTGGAATCAGGTCTGGAAAAATAAATAAGTTCGAAGATGCAGGACTTCCTGGGATAGGACTCTGTATTTATGTATCTGCTTCGAAGTGAACCCTTGTCTATTACGATCATCTCCCCTGGCTCCACTTCCCTCAAGTATTCAGCTTCCAACAGATCCAGGGCGCAAGTTTCGGAAGCAAACACGTATGTCCCTCCCATTCGCCCCAAAACCAAGGGCCTGAAACCGTACGGATCCCTCAAGGCTATTAATTTGTCGTTTACCTGTATCAGCAGACAATACGCTCCCTGCACTTCATTTGCAGCAGCCACAATAGCGTCCTCGATATCCATGCCGTTACTTTTCTTGGCTACCAGGTGCATGAAGATCTCACTGTCCATACTGGTCTGGAACAAGGAACCATCCGCCTCCAGCTGCCGCTGCAATTCCAGGGTGTTGACCAGGTTCCCGTTATGGGCAATTGCCAAATCCTGCCCCCTGAACCGAATCATAAAAGGTTGTGCATTTCTGAGCAAAGTCGCACCAGTGGTGGAATAACGGATATGTCCGATTGCGATCCTTCCTTTCAATTCCCTGCCCAAATGGCGTTCCGCAAACACTTCCGGAACCAGTCCCATTCCTCTTTGTTCCCTTAGCCTTCTTCCGTCCCAGGTCACTAAACCTGCACTTTCCTGTCCCCTGTGCTGCAGGGCGTACAGGCCGAAGTAGGCCATCCTGGCGGCCTCTTCATGTCCATATATGGCGATTAAACCACAATGTTCCTTTTTACCGTCTGTATCTTGATAATTGTCCGACATTTGAATCACCATTATTTGATGTTCCTCGTTTCCTCATTCTTCGTTCTTCGTTCTTTGTTTTTTGTTCTTGCTTTCAGCTTTGAGCTTTTAACTTTTAGCTGTTCTGCTTTCAGCTTCTAGCTCTCTTCTTCCCCATAGTATTCCTGCAGGCTATTCACGTCCAATTCCCTGGACTTCATCTCTTTCAGGGCCAGGGCCATGGCTTTAGCTCCTGCTACAGTAGTAGTGTAGGGTATACCATAAAGGATGGTAGCCTGCCTGAGGGATGAAGAATCCTGTATAGTCAGTTTACCGGAAGAAGTATTTATTACCAGATCTATTTCCTTGTTCTTGATCTTGTCTATTATATTCGGACGGCTTTCATACACCTTGTAAACCCGTTCGGTTTCTATGCCCTTCTGGGACAGGAATTCGGCTGTACCCTTAGTGGCCACAAGATGCAGCCCAAGTTGCTGAAATATCCTCACCGGCTCCACAATACTGGGTTTTTCCATGTCATTCACTGAAACAAATACTGTTCCCTCTTCCGGCAACCTGGGCCCTCCGGCCAACTGGGACTTCATATAGGCCAATCCGAAATTTTCGTCCACACCCATAACCTCTCCGGTAGAGCGCATCTCCGGTCCAAGAAGGATATCCACACCAGGAAAACGGTTAAACGGTAGCACCGCCTCTTTCACCGAATAGTATCCGGATTTTCTCATGCTCCAGGGGTCCAATTCTTTAAGAGACTGCCCCATCATTACCCGGGTGGCTATTTTGGCCAAGGGAACACCGGTAGCCTTGCTCACAAAGGGTACGGTCCTCGAGGCCCGCGGATTGACCTCCAGGATATAGATCTCCCCGTTTTTCACCGCGAATTGGATATTCATAAGGCCCTTTACGTTCAACTCCTTGGCCAGTGCCTTGGTCTGCCTGCTAAGTTCATCCAGGACTTCCTGTCCGATAGTATGCGGAGGTAGAACACAGGCGGAATCACCAGAATGCACCCCGGCCTCTTCTATATGCTCCATGACACCGCCCACATAGGCATCTTCACCGTCCGCTACCGCATCCACATCCACTTCGATCGCGTTCTCCATGAACTTGTCCAGAAGGATAGGATGATCCGGGGAAATAATCACTGCTTCCTGGAAATAATTGAGTAGATCCTGTTCATCGTAAACTATCTCCATTGCCCGTCCCCCGAGTACATAGGAAGGACGTACCACCAGGGGATAGCCGATGTTCCTGGCTATATCCAGGGCACCGCTCTCTGAGATCGCGGTCCCGTTGGCCGGTTGCTTCAGATTTAGGGTATTTATGAGTTCCTGGAACCTTTCCCTGTCTTCCGCCCTGTCGATGCTATCCGGAGAAGTGCCTATGATATTCACCCCGTTTTCCAGCAGGGGCACGGCCAGATTGAGCGGTGTCTGCCCCCCGAATTGGACAATCACCCCGTCCGGATTCTCCTGCTGGGTAATATTCAAGACATCTTCCAGGGTAAGGGGCTCGAAATACAGGCGATCCGAGGTATCATAGTCCGTACTTACGGTTTCCGGGTTGGAATTCACCATTATGGATTCAACATCCATATCCCTCAAGGCAAAGGAGGCATGTACACAGCAGTAGTCGAACTCTATTCCCTGACCTATCCTGTTGGGACCTCCGCCCAGAATGACAATTTTCTGGTTCTTGCTGGGTTCGACCTCGTTTTCCTTTTCATAAGTGGAATAATAGTACGGAGTATAAGCCTCGAATTCAGCGGCACAAGTATCCACAAGTTTATAAGTGGCTTGTATATCGAAACTCCTGCGCAATTTTCGTATACGGCCCTCGGTGGTGGAATATACACTTGCCAGTTGTTTGTCGGAAAATCCCATTTCCTTGGCCTTGCGAAAAGCCCTGACAATCTCCTCCTGTTCCTCCCAGCCGGAAGTATCCGCAAATTGCAGCAACTTTTGCTCAAAATCCACCAACTCCCTTATCTGCCTCAGAAACCAGGGATCAATACTGGTTGCGTCAAAGATTTCCTCCTCGGTAAGTCCTGCCAGCATGGCGAGCCTTAAATCGTAGAGACGGCTGGAACAGGGGTTGGTCAATCTCGCCTTGATCTCTTCCTGCTCCGGAATTTCCGGAGAAAATTCGTTGGCCAATCCAATGTTTCCGGTCTCCAGGGAACGAATCCCCTTTTGCAGCGCCTCTTTGAAGGTCCTGCCAATAGCCATGGTCTCGCCCACGCTCTTCATGGAGGAAGTCAGGACATCCTTGCTGCCGGGAAACTTTTCAAAGGTAAACCTGGGGATCTTGACCACGCAATAATCTATGGAGGGCTCGAACGAGGCCACTGTCTCCCTGGTTATGTCGTTGGGCAACTCGTCCAGTGTGTAGCCCACTGCCAGCTTGGCTGCTATCTTGGCAATGGGAAAGCCGGTGGCCTTGGAAGCCAGCGCGGAAGAGCGGGATACGCGAGGGTTCATCTCGATAACCATCAAGTCACCGTTATCCGGGTTAACTGCGAATTGCACATTGGACCCCCCGGTTTCAACACCGATTTCCCGCATGATATCCAGGGAGGCATCGCGCATGCGTTGATATTCCCGATCTGTAAGGGTCTGGCTCGGAGCCACGGTAATGGAGTCCCCGGTATGAATGCCCATGGGATCCATATTTTCAATCGGACAAATAATCACGCTGTT
>CAJXKR010000112.1 GCA_913055815.1 uncultured Desulfohalobiaceae bacterium
TGATAGTTTCCCACTGTTCTAAAAAAGCTGAGTTTTTTCGATGGCCAAGTGGGTGCAGGGTGGGAAGGCGCGGTTACCCCTGTTGAATCCTGCCTCCGGCAGGGCGGCTATGCCGCATTCAACAGGGCAAGTAGGATGATCCGCAAGTCAGAAGACCTGCCTGAGTAGAACGTGGAGTGATGCTTCGTGGCTGGGGCTGCTCCAATTGCGATTGCGGCGGATGAAAACGGGACATCCCCGGATCGAATTATTTTCGGTCCGGGGATTTTTTTTGTACAAACAACATAGTGCCCGGCAGGGCAGGAGGATTAACAAGGATTGCTGACATGCTTTTAAAAAGTCTGGTGCTCGGCCTGATATTCTCCCTGGGAATATTTGCACTCAAGGTGGGGCTGGGAGTCTATTACTTCACAAACGGCGTTTCCGGAAAAAGGGAAAAGGTGTGCCTTGTATTGAGCTTGGCAGTTGGCTACCTGTTCCTGTTTTTGCTTGGATATTTCCTGATGGAAAGGCTCTCTGTGAGCGCTTATCTGAATATCTTCCAGCGCGGTTTTGATTACGGGATGCTCCTGCACATGATTATGGCAGTACTGTTGGTGCTGTGGGGAATCCTGATTTTGAGAACCCAATATCCGGAACAGACTAAGAGCCGGGGATGGCTCTTGCTGGTGATTCCCTGCCCCTTGCACTTGTCCGTGATTCTGTTGAGTCTTGCGTTTTTCCTGACTTCGCTGCCTGAGTTTGCCTGGCAGGCAGTAATACTGCTGTACTTGGGCTTTTTGTGTATGGTCTTTTTGACAGTCCTGGCTCTGAGGCTTTTTTCAGTTGGAAATAGGCAAAAGGACCTGTTGGGATGGGGTATGCTCTTTATAGCAGCCTACTTCCTGGTGGCAATTGTTGTTATGCCGCACTTTCAGGATGCGGAAAGCATATACAGGTTGGGGGCCTATAGGGCCAAGGAAAAGCAAATCGCAATCGAGACCGTTGTAACTGCGGGCGTTTTGTCCCTTATTGCTTTTGCCGGCGGGGTGTTGTTCAGAATCAATCAAAACAGGAGGCTGGGGAAATGAACTTTGGTGCGTTGTTAAAGACCTTTATTTACATTATATCTTCTTCACTTTTTTATCCGGTTTTGTTTATACTGGTGGTTTTAACATTTGTTATCCTGTTTTATACCGGGTCCGTTTTTTCCGAATGGGTGGAGAGGATGCGCTTGAAGCGTAACAGTCCGGAAAAATTGCCCGGGATATTGAAATCCGGGGAGTACAAGGAATATATTTCAGCCCCGGTAAGATCGTTTATTAATACCCTGGATCGGGTATCCCCTAATCAGGATGCGGAAACCGAGAATTTGCTCCAGGAAACCACGCAGGATCTGAACAACTCCCTGGACAAGTTGTATATATTGGTAAGGGTCTGTCCGGGGCTGGGGCTTATCGGAACACTTATCCCAATGGGCAGGGGCCTGGCAGCTCTGGGAGAGGGAGATATGAGCGCACTTACCTCCCAGTTGGTGATAGCGTTCACTACCACGGTTGTGGGCCTGGCACAGGGCCTTATCGCGTTTTTCTTCTATACTGTGAAACGTAGGTGGGTGGAGAGGGATATAAAAAATATTGAACTCGCAACAGAAGTAAGGAGGAACTCATGAGGTATTTCACGGGACAAAGAAAGTATTTCGGGAAATCCGGTTCTTCCGGGACAAGGATGGAAGGTGACGACGATCCCTTGGCCAGCCTTCCCAACCTTTTTGACTTGTGTCTGGTTTTTATAGTGGGGTTGCTTGTGACCATGTTTTCTGCCTATCACATGCAGGATTTGTTCGACAAGGATTCCAACTTGACCATTATGAAAAAGAGCGAGAGCGGACAGATGGAGATTATCACCAAGAAGGGGGAGGAGATCGAGGCTCGCAAGGTAAGCAGCAAAAAAACTCAGGGCCGCGGGGAGAGACTGGGGGTTGCCTACCAGTTGCGGGACGGGAGCATGGTTTATGTACCTGAAGGCAAGAAGAAAAGGAACTGATGCCAGCAGTAGGGATTTTGGTGGGACTTCCGCATGGTTCCTGAAAGGGAGCTTTGTTCCGGCCCGGAGTGAAACCTGGGGGTGTTGATTAAAAGATCTTATAAACAAGGGTGTTTGGATTATGCGATTATATCTGGCATTTGCAGTGTGTTTCTCAACTCTGGCCTTGTTCCTGTCAGTTTTTTCCGGATCCGGTATCTGTGAGGAGTTCACCTTTACCGATAACGCGGGAAAGGAGGTGCATCTGGAGGACAAGTCCCCCAGGGCGGTTTCCCTGGTCCCCTCGGTGACCGAGATAGTCAATGCCCTGAACTCCGGGGAGAGGATCAGGGGAAGGACCTATCATTCCTCTCCTTGCTGCAAAAATTCCAGCCAAAAGATAGTGGGGGGATTTTATCATTGCAGCTTGGATAGGATCGAGGAATTGAATCCGGAGGTGATATTTGTCTCAGGGGCACACAACAGGGTCAGAGAGTATTTTTCCTCCAGGGATCCCGCAGTGATCGATTTGTCCACTGCCACCATCCGGGACAGCTTTCGGAATATCAAGATCCTGGGCAGGATGTTCGGAAAAAAGGAGAAGTCCTCCAAGATAGTGCAAGGTATCAGGAAAAAGTTTTCGCTGCTCCGGAAAAAAGTTGACCGGATACCGCAGGAAAAGAAAAAGCGCGTGATTCGTTTTATGGGAAGGGACTCAGTCATGACTCCAGGAAAGGATTCCTTCCAGAATCAGTTGATCTGCCGGGCCGGAGGGATACCTCCGGATTTGGACAAAAAAGGCCAGGTAGTCCCGGTTGGTAAACAAAAGTGGCAGGAGTTCAATCCCCAAGTAATCTATGGCTGCGGGGATGATCGAAAAGCAGGGATGGAACTCCTGTCCCGCCCGGGATGGAAGGAGGTGGATGCTCTAGAGGACAAGCGCTTTTTTACCTTTCCCTGTTCTCTGACCTGCAGGGCTGCCACCCACAGTGCGGACTTTGCTTCCTGGCTCTCGGGCAGGATTTATGCAAAGGAGTTTGCCAAGGAGAAAAATCTTGTCCTGGAGGAGGGAATAGTCGACAAAAGTCCCCTTGACCTGGATTTATCCTGTGTTGCAGGAGCAGAGATCTTGGATAGCAGGATATACGATTTTTTGCACAAAACCCTGAAAATAGAATTATCCGAGCCCATGCAGGCGGTTTCCACCCTGCAGGGGCAGAGAAAGAATATCAAATACGTGGGCAATCACTATACACCCCCTCCCTGCTGGCCCATTACCCACAGAAAAGGGCTTAACGATTCCCGCAAGCATATTTTGAACGCCCTGGACATACCCGGGGAAACCTCCAGTTTCCTGTTTACCGGTGCCAATATGGATAATTTGGCAGTAAAAAAGCGGGAATACAAGGGTCTGGCGGTTTACGCCCTGGTCACTGCAGGAGTTGAATCCAACGCAGTGCGTATGTCCAGGGATAGCGGAGGATATTACGAGCCCGGTACTATCAATATCATCCTGATAAGC
This sequence comes from uncultured Desulfohalobiaceae bacterium, assembly GCA_913055815.1. Classification (GTDB taxonomy): domain Bacteria; phylum Desulfobacterota; class Desulfovibrionia; order Desulfovibrionales; family Desulfothermaceae; genus CAJXKR01. The sequence continues at coordinate 3,527 of CAJXKR010000112.1, forward strand.
AATATGCGGCTCAGCTCAAGGGCTATGAGCAGGGCGATCATTTCCGCTACAGAGGCCAAGACCGCCGCGCTCTCGGATATGGATATAAGGAGCAGCTACAGTCCCGGGGAGAACCAGGCGACCGGAACCGGCACTGACAATGTCCTGGTGGTGCAGGGTACTGGTCCTGCATTGGACAATGCGGGAGGACATTCCAAACTGGGGGAGCTTATGGCCAAGGCGGTCCATGCCGGGGTAAAACAGGCTATCTGGAAGCAGAACAAGCTTTCTGATTCCAGGAATATCTTTCAGCGCCTAAAAGAGCGGGGTATTGATCTCTTTGCATTATTCTCCGGGATGGATTGCGGCTCCAAGGATTCCGGGTACCTATATGAAAAGGTGGAGAGACTTCTTTTGAATCCAGAGTACGCTGGTTTCATGCAAACAGCCTTGGCGGTGGGCAGGGACTATCGAGACGGTCTGATCATGGATTTAACTGGGTTTAGGGAGATGTGCCGGAAAACTGCAGATAAGATTGCCGGGCAAAAAACAGGTGAACCCGCGAACTGGTTCCAGGGCAGCGATATCCCCAAGGTGGAAAAGATGGCCCTGAACGCGCTTGTAAACGGAATAATCAAATAAGAGCTGTTTTAAATACTGCTCTGGTATAGTCAGGTTGGAGTATTTATTGGCAGCAATTAGAATAAAACTGTTCAAATCGGGTGATTGACACGCCAACTGTTGGTAATCACCTTTTAACTTTGTATTGTTACCAGGTATTCCATACTAGTCAAAAGTGTATTTGTTGGTGGAGAAGTTTGGTACTTATGCATTACGATAGGCTTCTGAAAATTAAGCAATTGTCATGTTTCAGATTTGTGTTATCTCCCGGAAGAACCACTTATTCCAGGAAAAATTTCTTTCAGGGTCTTTTGATCCAGGATTTGGTGCAAAGGGACATCCATTTCATTCCAATCAAGTGATTCGTTTGCATTTAATTCCTGTTTTCCAGCACACAAAGATTCCTTATTGCCAACAAATACTTCGGCTTTGTTTATATCCGGCCGAATTCCGGTATTGTTATTTATCCAAGTATCACATTCGTCGTGAGTTCCCAGATATAGAAAGACGAACCAACCCCCTTTTTTTATATAAATAAGTCGATAACCACTGCCGAGATCAAACTTGGAACATTTTTCTATCCTGGCGTCTCCGCGTGATGTCAGTTTATTGCGCAATCTCATGCTTAAATCGGAACGTCCGGCCAATTCCTCGATTATTTCCAACGCCCGAGCAGCGGCGTCACTTGCCTTCCCACCTATCCTCTGCAATTTGTGCAATTTCTTATAAAATTGAACTGAATCATATATCTTTGCACCCATAAGGACCTCCTTGTTAGTTGCGGCATCCAGGCCAGGGCAAATAGCCTTCAGTTGCATATCAAAAGTCTTTACAAATAATTACTTATTTTTTTATTTGAGCAAAGTAAAATTGAAAATAATGATAAAACAAAGTCGGTTTAATTAAATTATTTAATAACAATCCTAAACTTATTAAATTTTAATTAGTTTAGGATTGTTGTTAAATAAGTCTAGGAGCGCAAGATTAGAGGTTCATGCCTCCAGGGAAGAGAAGGAAGGTGTTGAAAGCCCCAAATAAAATAAGCCTGACATGGGATTATGGTGCATTTGTTTTAGGACCGGACAGGGAAGAATATTCTCTCACCCCCGGAAATGCAGGTTTTAAAAAGGATAATCCGGGTGGAATGAAAATTTTCGGAAACTACTTGACATCGATGTGTATTTTAGTAATACTTTTTCTCAATAAGTAACACTTGATGTAAAGAAAATGTGATTTGTGTTACACATAACTGTTGTTCCGGATCGATTTGTTTGCCTAAGGACAGGGTGGGATTATTCCATGTCCGGAAGGTGTTACAAGGAAGGTATTGTATGCTCCTGACGAATGTTAACCTCAAAAGGATTTCCGATTTTCACGGACATGTCTGTCCGAATCTGGTAATAGGCTGCAGGGCTTGCCAACTGGCGCTTGATACCCTGGATCCGGACCAGACCAGTCAAGAGACGCTTTCTGTCATAGCGGAGAACCAAACCAGCGCCATAGATGCTATTCAATACATGACCGGGTGTACCCTCGGGAATCAACATTTGAGGGTCAGGGATCTGGGCAAGCATAAATACATTTTTGTGTTCAATCAATCCAATCGAGCAGTGATAGTCAATCTCAAGCAAATGGAATTCAGTGGAGAATCCACCTATTTTGTTCTGGAAAGGAAACTCCGGGACAACCAGGCTACAATGGAAGACATACACAAGATCCAGTCCCTGTTGGATCAATGGGTGTCCTGGCTGTTTTCCCTGTCTGATCAGGAATTGTTCCATGTCGCGGAGACTACTTCCATACCTCCCGGGATCAATTTATCCAGCAGGTATGTAAGATGCAGCCACTGCCAGGACTTGGTAGAGGATTCAAAAGCGGAGAATATTCACGGAGTCTTGGTTTGTTATCCTTGTTCCAGGCTGCTCAGCTGCAAATCCGGAAGTTCGGCTTGGCAGTAGGATAGGTTCAGGCAGCATTTGATTTTGTCACTCATGATGCGGCGATTGTGGTGTTTTGGAGCATTCCTGCTGCAGCAAACAATTTAACCGCCGTTATGGCAGGGAAAGGAGAAGAGATTATGCAAGAGTTTGAAGCCTTGGAAAAAATTTACCGGAAGCATTTGCAGAAAGTATCATCCCTGGATGCGACAGGAATTGAAGAGCTGCTTGCAATAGATTCCAACGAAAACGGTATTGAGGTCCCGGTCTTTGGATTCCCCCATCAAGTCACTCCAGGTGGTATTACCAATCACCTGGGGGAGAAGCCCGGACAATTCCTTGGGGTGATTCTTTGCAAATATTTACTCGGGTGTCCGGCAATCAAGCCCCGGGGCGATGATTGGGTAACTTACAAGGATTTTCAGGATTCAACCCCTTTTGTAGAGGCCTTTATGAATAACATAGAAAGGCCTGTTGCCGAGTATTTTTCCGGCCGTCTTGCAGATTTGGAAACAGCATGCAACAAGCTTGGTGCATCTACTATAGATGTAGGGGTTTCCAGTGACTTGGCGAAGGTTTTTTATGCATTGCCCCAAATACCTGATAACCCCCTACCCGGGCCTCGGGGAGCAATACTTGGTCCCCGGGCCCGCTAATCTTCTTAGAATCTTCCAGAGTCTCCGAAGCAAAGCGGTTTTAACAACTAGAATCAAGAATAGCTCCGCTTTGTGGGAAAGATCAACTTGTTGAAAATTTTCAGAATCAAGTATAGATCCCCTTGCAAACATTGTGTTTATTAGGCGCTCCTGATAATTTGCAAATCACTGCTCTTGGGATTCAATTCGCCTGTCCCCGGCTTTGTCCCCCTCTTTTTTTGGAACGATTTTTTTGATAATTGGCCGGACCGGGAAAATCATATCTCCGTTTGTTGTTAAAATTCTCAAGATTATGCCACTGATTGGTATCTTTCTGGGGTTCAGATTGCATTCGTTTTCGATGTCCTGATTCTTGGCATGAGTTTACAGGGAATTGTTGTTATGCTGGCTACCGGGACAGGCTGAGGTTCGACAAGGCCCTGAATAGAGAGGGGTTGCAACCAGAATCCATTCCTGGTTACGACAGGGAAGTGCAAAGCCACTTGCAAGCAGGTCTGGAGGTCCTTTCCGGAAATGCGGACGTAGCTCCGAGTATCAGGTCGGTAACAGATATGCTCGGACTGGACTTTGTCACTTTTCACTGGGAACGCTTCGACCTGCTTATTGGCAAGGAAAGATTCTTCGACCGTAATATCCAATTGAGGATTCAATCTTTATGGCTTTTATAGTCTATGTTTCCTAGTGTATATAGATAAGTTAGACCTCATACTTCTGGCTCGGAAAAGGTATGCACTGCCTGGGCCGAAAATCCGATGCGTATCTCCTTGCCCGGACGAAGTTCATGTTCAGCCACTTTCTGTCTGGTCCAGAAGGCCTGAAAAAACGTGTTTTGGACCTGTATTCCAACCCGAAAACAGAATCCTTGGCAGTCCAACTCTGTAATGATCCCTTGCAGATTGTTTTCGTACACACTTTGGTTGTTGGCCGCAACGTCAATATCCTCGGGTCTCAAGGCCAAGTGAGTGTCTGCGGGGCTGGGGTTTCCTGCCTGTATAGGTATTCCCTCCACCCAAGCATTGTCCCCAGATACTCGGCAGGGGAAAATGTTTTTCATTCCTACGAAAGATGCCACAAAAGTGGAATTGGGCCTTTGGAAAAGATTTTCGATTGTCCCGGATTGCCTAAGTCTGCCTTTGTCAATGACCGCACCTTTGTTAGCCAGGAACTGGACTTCGGAAAAGCTGTGCGAAACCAAGACAAAAGGTATGGACAACTCGGTGTGAAGCCTTTTGAGCAATTGCCGTATGTCGTCCCGGAAGACCTGATCCAGTGCAGATAGGGGCTCGTCAAGTAGAAGGGCTAGGGGTTCCAGCATGAGGGATCTGGCCAGTGCTGTACGTTGCTTTTCTCCGCCGCTGAGGGTGGTGGGATTACGGTGCAGGATATCTCCCAGCTTGAGCCGCTGCAAGAGCATATCATAGCGGGATTTGCAGGTTTCGGCGGGAATGCGATGGTATCTGACACCATAAAGAATGTTTTCCCTGACATTCATATGAGGGAAAAGTGCGTGATCCTGATACACCAGGCCTATTTTCCTTGATTCCGGAGCTAGTCCGGAGATGTCCTTGCCTGCGATTTTTACCCTGCCGGAACTTAAGGGTATCAAACCGGTGATACCTTCCAGGAGGACAGATTTTCCCGAGCCAGTAGGCCCCAGAAGTGCGAAGAAATCCTCTGGGCCCACGTTTAATGAAATGTTCTGTACGGAAAACCCCGGAAGGTTGATTGTTATGTTTTCTATTTCAAGCATACACCACCTCATTGGACCTGGCGAAGAAGCGCATTAGGATAAAGAGGCAGAAGGAGATCAGTATCAACCATACTGCTACTGGCTGTGAATAATCGAGACCAAAGGAGGTAAAGCGTTCGTAAATCAAAACTGGTGCGGTCATAGGGTGATAGGCCACGATGACGATGGCCCCGAATTCGCTGATTGCCCTGGCGGTGCACATGATCATTCCCAAAACCATGCTCCTCCAGGCCAAGGGGAGTGTGATTCGGACAAAAGTGGAGGTAATTCCGGCCCCCAAGCTCCTGGAAGCGTTTTCCAAGCGGATGGGAATGGATTCGAATCCGCTCTTCACCGCGTTTACATAGAAGGGAAGCCCCACGAAGGTGAATACGACGATGATCCCAGAATAGGTCCCCATTAGCTGAATTCCCAGATCGGACAGAATTCTCCCCAGGGGATGGTTGTGGCCCACAAGGCTAAGTATGGCTATTCCTATAACCGGATGGGGAATCATGATCGGTAAATCCACCAAGCCCTCAAGCACCCGGCGTCCGGGAAATCGTTGCCTAGCCAAAAGGTAGGCGAGCGGTGTGCCGAAGATCAAACAGATTAGTGCTGCGCAAAGGGCGGCGCCCAGACTCCGTGCGAGGGCCATGAGTACTTGCGGGTCCAAGATGGTGCGCATTAGGGCCTGTGGACCCGATGAGGTCAGCATTTGCCCCAGGGGCATGGTTATGAGCAGGAGGAAAGGAATACTGAAACATACCAGGAATACGGTGAATCTTCCTTTTGATGCCGACAACATAAGTTTCTCTTTAAAAAAGGCCGGAGCAAATCATAGCTGATCGGTCCTTGTATTTATTGCTATTTAATTACCACCATATCCTTCAAGTCGGCTGGTAAATTCTGCTGCATATCCCGGCTGGAGACCCTGGCAGGCACAAAAGGCGGCTGCCCCTTTTTTTCCAGGATACTTAGCCCTCCCTCGGGGTCGAGCATGAACTCCAGAAAGAGCTTTGCTTTTTCCGGGTGGGCCGCATCCTTGATCATGGTCACTCCGTAGGTGATGGATTTGCCGTGCTTGTTGATGGTAGTTCCCGGCTCCTTTCCGGATACTTCTACCGCGGCCTGGTGATAAAAGTCGTCGTAGTGGTAGTTACCCAAATTGACATGATCATTAAGGCTCACATACTTTAGGTCGTGCTGCACGGCAACCGAGCGATATTCCCAGGCATA
>CAJXKR010000113.1 GCA_913055815.1 uncultured Desulfohalobiaceae bacterium
GACAAACCAATAGACACCAGCATCGAACCCTTGAAGAATTTTTACAAGGCAGAGGAATATCACCAGGACTATTACCAGAAAAACAAGATAAGTTACAAGGCTTATCGCTACTTTTCCGGAAGGGACAGTTTTATACAAGACCACCGGCAGGTTGCGGATAAAAACAATCAAAAAAAAGGAAAAACAAGACATGGACAATCCCGGACAGAAATACACAATCCCTAAAAAAGAAGAACTCAAAGAAACACTCACTACACTGCAGTACAAGGTAACTCAAAAAGAGGGTACTGAACCAGCTTTTGAAAATAAATACTGGGACAATCAAAGACCGGGTATTTATGTGGATATTGTCTCAGGAGAGCCCCTGTTTTCCTCAATGGACAAATTCAAGTCCGGAACCGGCTGGCCCAGTTTCACCAGACCACTGGAGCCGCAAAACATAGTGGAAAAGAAAGACTGGTCCCTGGGAGGGATGCGCACCGAGGTGCGTTCCAAGCACGCTGATTCGCATCTGGGGCATGTATTTGAAGACGGACCCCCTCCCAGCGGAATGAGATATTGTATCAATTCCGCTGCCCTCAAGTTCATCCCAAAGGAAAAATTGCAAGAAAAGGGATATAATGAATACCTTAGCCTGTTCCAGTAAGTTGAATTCCTTATATGCCGCGAAGCCACCACCTTTGCCAGCAGCGGGATATGAACCTTGCCAATAGAGGTGCTCTTAGTGATAATCGCGCCGAGCTTAAGAAGAGCCGCCCAGCATACCACTCACGCTCGCCATACGGACAACATTCCTTTCAAACGATGAAATGATGCCATAACCCTCTCCTTATTTGGTGCTGCTAGCCCAGCATGCAGACTGCGCAACCAAGAAACCGCTCCCAATGCGGGTTTCCAATGTTGTTTGAGCCTGCAAGACCTTTCTACTACTAGTACATAACTGATATTAAACTGAGGTTATTTTAGTACTTAATTCATTGACTTTACCCTGCTTATAAAGCAGGATTTTATTTAATTGAAAAGGCTCGAAAATGAGATCTACTGGAATAAAAACAAAAAGCTATCTGGTTTTGACATCAAAAGCCTGGACAATGTTGCAGATCCAGTGGGACAAAAAATCCAAACCGGGCCGTTGCACTAGCTGTTTGAACCACTTACTACTAGAAAAATACTGCTATTAAACTGAGGTTATTTTAGTATTTTAATCATTGACTTGAAACCGCCTGTAATGCAGGTTCATGTTTAATGGTAAATATACAATCCATTAAAAGGAGGGCTAGCCATGAGATCTACCACAGTAAAACAAGAACAAAATAATATATCCGATCTGGACACACAAGATATTGTTGCCGATTCAATCGAACTAGCTGAAAGGCAAAACAATAACAGGACAGATTCTATCCCCAGGAGCCCGGAGAATGACTATTCTCATGAAATGGCCCGGGTAAGAAGGGAATTCGTTGAAAACAAAAGCAACGTCGAATTTGAACACCTAAACCAATACTCCTGTCAACCCGAAGAAACCCAAGGAAACATCGAGAATTTTATAGGCACTTGCCAGATCCCCATTGGGATGGCCGGCCCCCTGCTGATCGACGGTGAACATGCCAACGACAAGTTCTTTATTCCCTTATGCACCACAGAAGGCAGCCTGGTGGCCTCGTACAATCGGGGCATGAAGCTGATCAGCGACTCTGGCGGCGTAAAGACCACCGTAATAGAGGACAGTATGCAAAGGTCCCCTGTATTTGTATTCAACTCCTGCCGTGAGGCCATGAAATTTTCCGAATGGATCGTGGACAACATGGAAGATATTAGACAACAGGCAGAAGCAACCTCCAATGTGGCCACCCTGGAGGAGATTGAGCACTATATAGCAGGCAGGTTCGTGTATTTGAGATTAAATTTCAAGACCGGGGATGCGGCTGGGCAAAACATGGTCACCAAGGCGACATTCGTTGCCTGTAGCTGGATTTTGAACGAGTATCCGAGCATAGAGCACTATTTTCTGGAATCCAACATGGCCACGGACAAGAAGAGCTCCCAGATAAACACCCTCAAGAACAGGGGTAAAAGGGTCTGCGCCGAAGTTTGTATCCCCCGGGATCTTCTAGTGGAATATATGAATGTTGAGCCAGAAGCCCTGCACTATTTCAGCGAAGTTGCCAATGTAGGTACATTTATGGCGGGCAATAACAATAACGGCCTGCACTCCATAAACGGCCTGGCAGCAATGTTTTTGGCTACCGGCCAGGACGCTGCCAACTTGTCCGAAAGCTCCGCTGCCATCCTGCACAACGAAATCACCACAGAAGGAGATCTCTACGTGGCTCTGACCCTGCCCTCCCTGATCGTGGGAACATACGGTGGCGGTACAGGCTTGCCCACCCAGCGCGAATGCCTGGAAATGCTCGGTTGCTACGGTAAAAACAAAGCATTAAAGCTGGCCGAAATCATGGCCAGTGTAGCCCTGGCCGGAGAACTGTCCCTGGCCTCGGCCATTTCATCCCTGGACTGGGTCAGGAGTCACGAACAATACGGCAGGAACAAATAAAAGGAGGAGATGATGTTCAAACCAGACCATGCCAAAACCCATCTGGGCCGAATGAACAACTTCCGCTTGGAACGCAGCCAGGTGCAGGCAGAGGAGGTTTTCAAGGACAGACGCGTCATAGAAAGTCTCAAGGAACATATTTTAAAGGAAAAGGCCCTGCAGCAAGAAGAAAGTGGGACCGTTTCCCTGACAGCCAAGCAAAAGCAACACCAGGATGCCCTTCTTCCGGAACGGCTTTATTCTCAGGATTTAACCGGCAAGGAGATAGTGGAGCAAACCAAGTGCATAAAAAAGGCCCCTTTTATCAAGGAGATAAAGAAACATCCCGATTACTTTGATTTACCCGGGTTTACCGGAACCAAAAGATTAACCCTGCTCACCCTGAATCTTTTAAACGGGTTGCGCAGTGTGGGAAATCTTTTTCGAAACAAAAACATCCATACCATGATCGGCTCCCGGGCCGAAGTCAACATGCTCGGGACTTGGGGAGGCAATATCTGGCCGGCAGGATTAGATCTATACTCCATCCTGGGCAGGATGTATCCCGCCTTTCATGGCATGGTTACCGGAAGGATACCCGAGTACGTGGCAGAAAACATGGATGATTTGATAAAAGACCCTGTTCCGGGCAAAAACATCCGGGGCTTGGGCAGACTGACGGTTAACGACAGCGGCAGATTCCTGGGCCTCTATCCGGTCTGTCAAGTACCCGAAAGTGAAGTCACCGAGGATGCTAACTTTTTATCCCAGGATCATCTGGGCAGAAAGACGATTGTGGAGAGAGTGCTAACCGATTGCATTGAGATTCTCAAAACATCCCCTAAAACCAACATCCTGGTTATCGACTACGCCGGCGGAGTGGGGAACTTGTCGGAACAGCTACTGGACAGGATATACAACATGTCTGACCAGGCAACCAAAAAAATGCTAATGGCGCATCTGAAACTGGCAGTGGTGGACGTCTCACAGCAGCAGATAGAGGCCGGAAAAAAACGTTTCCAGTATCTGAGCCGGTATTCTAAACTCCAGGGCATAGAAAAGATGATATCCTTTATCCACGGGGATGTTACCGAATCCTGGCCAATACTAAAAGATAGGCTCAAGAGGGCCTTTGGAGAGGTATGGCTGCAAAACACGGTATTTATGGGTATGACCGCCTACACCACCGGTGCCATGGAAGCCCTGAGCAAGGATGATGGCAGGTCTTTTCCACAAGCCATGGCAGACGAAATGCTTGGGCTTTGCCGGAAAATATACGCAGTGGACTTTTCTTCTCCCATGTGGCGCAGGCAGGATTTTCTAGAAGACACCGGGCCCTGGGGACATGAATATCTAAGATCTGTTCACGGAGAGGCAAATGAAGAACACGACCAGGCTCCGTTAAGAAAATCGTTTGCAGCAGCCCTGAACATTGTTAGTGGATCTAGATGCCGTAATATGTCAGATTTCATCTCTTTGATGGCCATCGCTCCGGGGTTGTCCTCACATTACCTGAGCGCCTGGCCGAGCTGTTTGGGACATAATTCCGGATATACCATCCTGGAGGACGAAAGCCTGAATCCCCCTAGCATAATATCATTTGCCAAACGTCTCGGCGACTTAGGTGCATCGATGGAATACAAGTCCAAAGTGCGATTATTGGCCTGTCAAGACTTGGGCAGGACAGAACCCGGGTATCGGGCCTGGTTTTTCATACCTGCCTGGATAGCTGACTTTGTTGTGGCCGAAAATCACAATCAAAACGGGAGTTGACTAAAAAACCTCGAACATAGAACTTGGAACTCTTTAGTTATGAAGGAAAGACGCAAACACAAAAGATACGACTTGGAATTGCCTTCGTATATCTATGTGCAAGATAAAGAGCAAAAAACACCAATTGAATCTAAAACCAGCAATATTTCTTCCGGGGGAGCATTTCTTTATACCAAAGACCCTTTGGAGGAGGGTGTCAAAGTGGAAGTTGAACTTTTTCTGTCCAAAAAGAATATACATCCGGATAATGAAGATTCCGAGTCTATATTAATATCCTCCTGTTTTGTTGTCAGAACCGCAACAAATGGTATGGCTGTATGTTTTGAGCTACCCTACCACAGCAACTTTTCCTAACCGCTTGAATATGGCAAGGAATCGCATTATCCCAGCAACTGATGGCCCAGCATGCCGATAGCGAAACCCAAAACCGCTCCCAAAGCCGGTTTCCAGTGTTGTTCCATCCTGCTCTGAGGGGCGATATCCTGGAAGATAAGATAAAGAATCCCACCTGAGGCGAAACTCATTATACCAGCTGTAACTTCCGAATAATCCTGCAGAAAAAAATAGCCGATAAAAGCTGCGAGAGGCCCGAGGAAGCTAATCGCAAGCAGGGAGATGAGCGCCTTGTGCGGTCTGGTTCCTGAAGAAGTGATCTCATGGTAGGAATTAAACCCCTCTGGCAAGTTCTGAGCGGCGATAAAGGCGGCCAGAAGTATGCCCATACGGCGGTCATGCCCGAAAACTGCCCCAAGGGAGATGGCCTCTGGAAAGAAATCCATGATCATGGCCATTACCTGGGCCTTGCTGCCACCGGATTTGCTGATCCGGATATCCAAAAGGCAGAAAACAACTCCCCCAAGGCAGAATGTGAATGTCAAGCTTATCGGATCCTGGGCTGCCAAGGCAGCTGGAGCAAGGGCAAAAGCCACGGCTGCGATCAGGATTCCCCCGCCCAGGGCCACAACCCCGTGGACAAACTCCTGTTTAGCTGTAGTGTCAGCTGAACCCTCCCAGTGCGCGGCAACACATCCGACAAAAGCTGCCAATCCGGCAACCCAGGACATCAAGACAATCAGTATAATCTCGTTCATCTTGTTTCACCTATCTAGAGTTTGGAATCATTTATAAAACAAATTCAATCTTGCCTTTTACCTGGCTGGTAGCTACAAAAAAGGAATAATTCAATTAGTTGGAAATAAACAAATAAAATCTTGATGATAGCTTATTTTATGCAGAAATCCAGTTGGTGTCAAAATTATTTCGACAGTATTACCAAGCTCTTATAGATACATTTCTTTTAATTCCCCAGTCAGGATACGATTCTCTCCAATCAAGATAGTTGCTTGGTAATCGTTAACGGTTCTTTGTTTCTCGTTCTTCGTTTTAATGAAATCAAGGATAGTTAGGAGTGAGTTCCCTTCCGGAAATTCTTAATTTCCGGATACGGAAATAGCAAGTTTTCAATTCGGAAATTAGATTTTTTTGCGTTTGACAAGGAAATCAAGAAATTATGAGGAGGAGTATCTTAATACGTCGACGAATAATTTTGAAGATTGACGCAGTCAAACCTAAAAAGGGCAATTTCCGGACGAAAACGAGTGAAGAAGGGTCATATCAGAGCAACTAATACAAGCATAAATACAGTGTTATGAGGTGCTGGACTTTAACCCTGAACGCTTACATTGCTTGTATGTGCAGTGCTAAAAGGTTCCCTTGACAAATTTCCAAAAACGATTTGAAATAATTATAATCAGACCCTCAATAGGAAAATTCTTGTTTGCTTAAGGAGTAAAGATGCCATCCAAGCAGGGGCAAAACGATAAATTTGAAAAACTTCGTCAACAAGCCGAAGAACTGTTGCAAAAACATCCCGAGCTGGAACATGAACTCACCTCGGGGATTACTGACCTTATCCATGAACTCAAGATTAATCAGACAGAACTGGAGGTCCAAAATCAGGAATTGAAAAGATCGCAGCAAGAACTATCCGCCCTGCATAAAAAATACGAGGACCTCTACGAGTTTGCACCCTGCGGATATATCACCCTGGATACCAAGGGGGTTATACTGCAGATCAACCTGACCGGGGCAGCAATCCTGGGAATCAACAAGAGCAGCCTTACTGCCCACACCAATTTCGCCAATTTCGTGGCAAACGGTTGGCAAAAGTCATTCAAGGAACTTCTGCATGATATCGAACAAAATAAACAAAAAAACAGTGCTGAATTGAAATTACAAAATGGCAAGGGAACTTGCAACTGGGTCAAGGTGGATATACAGCCTGAACAAAATGCTAAGGGCCCGGTTCTTCAATGGCAAATGAGCCTTATTGATATCACCGAGCGCAAGCAGGCAGAAAATGACCTGCAGGAGAGCGAAAAGAAGCTCCGTCAATTGGCAGAGGGGACAGAGGTTATTTTATGGGAATTCGATATTGTGTCGAACCGATGGACTTATGTAAGTCCTCAGGCAGAACGTATTTTGGGATACTCGCCCGAGGAATGGACGAACCTGGAATTCTGGCTGGATCGACTGCATCCGGTGGACCGGGAATGGGCCTGGCAGTATTGTATGGAATGTACGGAGCAGGGGAAGGAACACGAACTCCAATATCGCTTCTTTGCCAAGGACGGGACAGAGGTCTGGGTTCGAGAGGTGGTAAGCGTGGAAATGGAAGAGGGTGTTCCGATCAGATTGCGAGGTTTTATGGTGGATTTTACCAGATTGAAGCAAACTGAAACTGAACTAGTACGGGCCAAGCAGCAGGCCGAATCCGCCAACCATGCAAAGTCGGAATTTTTGGCCAACATGAGCCACGAGATACGCACTCCCTTGAACGGCATAATCGGTATGACAAATCTACTCCTGGATACGGAATTGACCCCTGAACAGCGGAATTACGTGAATTCCCTCAAATCAAGCGGAGAAAACCTTCACTCTTTGATCAACGACATACTCGATTTTTCCAAGATCGAAGCCGGCCGTTTGGAAATTGAAAAACTGGATTTCAACCTTTGTTATCTCTTGGAGGATTTCTCTATCCCTATGGCTTTACGGGCCGAGGAGAAGGGAATGGAATTTATCTGCTTTCCCGATCCTGACATACCTGAGTCCTTGCAGGGGGACCCCGCCCGCCTTCGCCAGGTGCTGCAAAACCTGGGTAGCAATGCTGTTAAATTCACCGAATCCGGAGAAATCGTGCTGCGTGCCAGTCTTGTTTCCAAAAGCGATACCCAAGCCAAGATAAATTTTTCTGTACTGGACACAGGGCCCGGAATCCCTGATGACAAGTTGGACCTTCTCTTTACCAAGTTCAGTCAACTGGATTCTTCAACAAACCGCAGATTCGGGGGTACTGGCCTGGGACTGGCCATATCCAAGCACCTGGCCGAAATGATGGGGGGTGAAATCGGAGTACAGAGCCAAGAAGGAGAGGGTTCCAATTTCTGGTTTACTGCTGTCTTCGATATACAGCCTCATCAGGTTGAAGCCGCACCGCCCCCGCCCAATGGACTGCAGGGCATGAAGATCCTGGTGGTGGATGACAATCCCACTAACCTGGAAGTAATAAGTCAGCAACTACAATCCTGGGAATTAGAGCCAATTGAGGCCAAGGACGGGGAAACAGCCCTTCAAAAGCTGCACGAAACCCATGCATCCGGCAATCCGCCGGACATGATTATAACCGATGCTCAGATGCCTGGGATGGACGGGTGGGGACTGTGCAGGACGGTCAAGGCGGATGATAATTTTCAAGATATCCCACTGGTGGTACTGACCCCGATAGCTCAAACACCAGATGCCGGTAATTTTGCAGAGAAAAACTTCAATGCCTATCTTAACAAACCAGTGTGCAAGTCTAAACTCTTGGAGACCCTGGCCAATATATTATCCAGTGCGGAGCAACCTTCGGGTACAAGTGCAATAGATACCAGCCATCCGGACCGGAAAGAAGAGAGCCCCAATAAGTGGATGCCCGGTTTAAAGGGTCATGTTTTGGTAGTTGAAGACAACAACCTAAACCAACATCTAGCCCGGGCCATCTTGAACAAGCTTGGATTGACAACTGAGGTGGCCTCCAACGGTTTCGAGGCTATAGATGCGGTAAAAAACAACCCCTTTGACTTGGTTCTCATGGATGTTCAGATGCCGGAAATGGACGGATTTGAAGCTACCAGGGCCATAAGGGAACTGGAAGACAGGAGCCAAAAGACAAGAATCCCCATCTTCGCTATGACTGCCCATGCCATGAAGGAAGATCGGGAAAAGTGCTTGGAGGCAGGGATGGACGATTATATCTCCAAACCCATACAGCAGGAAAATTTGGCACGGATGATCAAGGATTATCTCCAAAATTCACCTCACTCGAAGCAACACACTTCAAAACAAGATAATTCCCAGGGTGTGACTGCGGATGTAGCTACTGATAAAAAGGCAGTATTTCAAAAAAAAGAGTTGCTTTCCCGGATAGGGGATGACCATGATTTAATGCAAGAGTTATTGGACGAAATTCTCAAGGCACTCCCCAACCGTCTACAAGACCTCAAGAAAGCAGCAGAAAATTATAATGCCCAAGATGTTCAATCCCTCGCCCATTCCATCAAGGGAATGGCAGGCAATATATCAGCGCCCAGAGCCAGGGAAACTGCTTTCAAGCTGGAGAGCATGGGAACGAACCGTGACCTCTCGGGGATTGAGGAAATGATTTTGGAACTGGAAAACGAGATCGAACTATTAACTACAGAACTGAAAAAATATTTACAATCCTGAAGTATTGAAATCTTGGCCACTGCAGAGAATTAAAGATATATTCGATGTTGTAACTTGTGCTCAAAAAATCCGGGATCTCCCTGGGGGGAACCGGCTTGCTGAACAAATATCCCTGGACTTCGTCGGTTCCCTGTTTTTGCAAAAAAGACAACTGATCCTCTGTTTGCACACCTTCGGCACATGTGTTGACTTTTATATGGCTGTTCAATACAGTAAAATTATAGAGGATTGTATGCAAAATTAAGGGGGGATGCTGCATTATTGGGGATAAAAAGTGGAAAGTGCAGACAATGAAGCCCTGGAGAGCGTGCCTCACCTAAGCAACGAGCTTTCCGATACTATCCTCCGAGTTGAGCAGAAATAACAGGGACTTGTTACAGGCAGACCATAAGCACACCCAACTTGCGCACACGGATTAACTTACCGGTTTGTCCAACAAGGGAGTTGCTGAAAAAAGAACAGACGATGCGTTGTACCAGGCAAAGGAAGAAAGACGGGATTGTTGTGTTGTGTCCGCTTGATGCGCTTCTTGCTTGGGATAAGGGTGCAGGCCCATATACTTGTATAAACAAGGAGAA
>CAJXKR010000114.1 GCA_913055815.1 uncultured Desulfohalobiaceae bacterium
CTTTCTTCAGGGCCTGCATCCAGGTAGAACTTGTAGTCAGCGTGTGGGAAGATTACAGTCCCCATATCCCTTCCTTCGGTAACCAGGGAAGTCTGGTTTCCGATTTCTTGCTGCAGCTTTTTCAGATATTTTCTTACCGTGGTGATTTGACCCAAATGTGAAGCCCATATTCCGACCTCTTCGCTTCTGATTTTTGTACTCAAAGGGATGCTGTTCATGATCAAGCCGGAATTAGAACCAGTACCGCTCAACTCGAACTTGATGTTTGAGAGGTATGTTTTTAAAGTGTCCAGGGGAAAGTTCCAGGAATTTTCACCCAGATACAGGGCTATTCCCCTGAACATTGCCCCTGTATCCAGATAGGCGATATCCAGGTTTTGGGCAAGTCGCTTGGCCAGGGTGGTTTTCCCGGAACCCGCCGGGCCGTCGATGGTGACCAGCAAGGGATTAACTCGATCCATGTTCGCGAAAAACCTGCTCTAAATTTTTAATGAATGTATTGTTTTCGTTTGCATTTCCTATACTGACCCTGAGATGCTGGGGAAGGTTGTAACTCTCCAGGGGACGGATTATGATTCCCCTGGAAAGCAGTTGTTCAAATGTCTTCCTGGCGTCTATGGGTGGCCGGAATAAGATAAAATTGGATTGGGAGGGCAGTACTTCGCAACCTAGCTCTTCGAGCCCGCTTGCCAGATATTTTTTGCCTTCAATAACTGTTTCCCTGGTGGATCGGTAAAATTCCCTGTCCTTCAGGGAAGCCAGTCCGGCCTGTTCAGCCAGGATATTGACACTAAAAGGGAGTTTTATCCTGAGGATATAGTCGGAGAGCCAGTCAGGTACAATGCCATAGCCAAGTCTTAGGCCGGCCAAACCGAACATTTTGGAAAAAGTACGCAAAATGGCAATGTTTTGGGTCTGGGAAAATTTGGCAAGAGGGGAGAAATCTTCCTCTTGTTCAGAAAAGTCTATATAAGCCTCATCAATGATCAATAGACAATTCGAGGGCAATTTGTCGGCAAATTCCAGTATGCTGTCCCTGGAAGCCGCATATCCGGAAGGGTTGTCCGGATTGGTCAGGAATACCAGGCTGGTTTGTTGGTCTATTTCCTGCAGCATCTTGGCAAATGGGAAGCTGAAATCTTCGTTCAAAGGGACTTTCCTGACTTCCAGGCTATTTATCCTGGCCTGCATACGGTAAATGCTGAAGCTGGGATCGCAGACCACTATATTATTCTGGAAAGGGGTCCCTTTAACCCGGATCAAAAGATCGATCAGTTCGTCAGATCCGTTGCTGGTCACTATATTGCAGGAGGATATCCCGTGATGAGAAGCCAGGGCGGATGTCAGTTCCGGGTTGCCTACCGCAGGATACCTGAAACAATAGGGAATGTTCTTTTGGATTTCCTCTTTAACTATTGGGGACATTCCCAAGGGATTTTCGTTGCTGGCAAGTTTGATTACGTTGCTCAGGTTGTATTTCTGTTTGATTTCTTCTATGGTAAGTCCGGGAGTATAAGGCTTGAAATCCTTGACTTCCTGCCTGACTGTAGTACTTGGATTCATAATATTTTGCCTTGAAAATATTTTTAAGTTGATTGCCGCAGTTTGACTCTTCCATCTTTTTCAGTTTGCTGATCTCGGTAAAGAGATATAACTCACAAGCTACTATACGTATCTGATTGCTTTGTTGTCAACATTTTTATGGTTGGCCTGAATTTAACAACTTGTTGAATTTTTTATTTATTTTCAGCGAGCAGCACGCTGTAGTGGCCTTTTTTGAATCGCGTCAAAAGCTGCATATTGTTGCGGCGGCTCATGCGAGCTGCAATGCTCAGGCCCACCCCTGTACCCTTGGTGGAAGGGGTTTGGACATCGTTTCCAATGTATAAATAGCTTTTTTTGTTGTATTCTCCGCAGCGAACAGAGATATTGGAGTAAGAATACCTGGTGGCGTTGTCCAGTAAAAGGAAGACGATATTTTGGATTTCCGGAAGTGATGCGTTGATTTCTGTCTTGTACAGCGAATATCTGAGTTGGGCATTTGTTTCGGCACTGAATTGCCCGAGCATTTTTTCCGTAATCCTCGCAAGATCCAAAATTTCCCGTTCAGGTTGTTCGAATTCGTATTCCCGGATCAACTGGAGTATGTGCCGAAAATCCCGTTCCAGGAATGCGTAACCTTTTTGCAGTCTATCCAGGGCATTTTTGCTGCCTGTTTCCTTTACAAGTTCCAGGTCCACTTTTTGCGCAGCCAGAAAGTTGCCCATCTTGTGGGACGTAGCCTGAATAAGCAGGTTCTGGAATTCCTTTGCCTCTTCCTTGTACCTTGTGTATCTATGTAATAGCTGGTAGAATACGTAGGATACTGCTATCAAGAGTATCAGTTCCCAAAGTAAAAGTTGGGTCAAGAAGGTCTTTAGTTCGTGGTAGGTGGAATTCCAGTTTTGGAGGGAAGAAAAATAATGCAGGGTCAACACCGCGATATCCAACAGGAGCAGACTGAACAGGATTACCAGTGCAAAGTGGAGTATTATTTTCTTTTCCTGGCTTAAACCTTTAATCTGTAACCTCTCCCTTTGTAAGTCTCGATACTGTCCTTAGGCAATAGATCCCTGATTTCCTTAATATATTGTCTGATAACGTCATCATTGACTACTACGTCGTTCCAGACGTGTTGCAGGATTTTTTCCTTGCTCACCAGTTTTCCCTTGTGATTTATCAGAAGGCGCAGTAGTTCCCAAGCCTTACCCGAGAGCTTGATCTCGCGGTTGTTCTTGTAAATAAGTTGCGAATCCAGATTTATTTCCACCTCCCCGCAAAAGAATTTGTTTTCAGGAAATATCCTTTTGCAAAGGGCCTGGATCCTTAATAGCAGTTCCAAGGGATCGAAGGGCTTGGTCAGGTAGTCGTCCGCACCAGTCTCGAAACAGGTTTGTTTATCCCGGATTTCCGCCTTGGCTGTTAACACCAGGACAGGAATCTCCGGGTTTTGTTTTCGGATCTTATGCAATATCTCCTCTCCGGAGATGTAGTTCAGGATCAGGTCCAGGATTATTACCTGGAATTGGGAAAGGGTATACAGGTCGAATTCGCGCTCGTCGGTTAGCCAGGTAATGGAGTAGCCTTTTTCGGTGAGATACTCTGTGAGACTGTTTCCCAGGGAAACATCGTCTTCTATCAATAGTAGTTTGATCGGAGTGTCTTGCATTTAACTCCCCGAACGCTAGTTAATATAAATACTTTAGTTTTCATGTGTACTTTCATATATATTAAGCATATTTATCTATTAATGATCTTGAAAGGAAAATTTTTGAACACAGTCATTTTATGTTAGCTTGTATTTTGCTGAGGCATTTTCATTAAGTATATTCATAAACTGGCTGTCTCATTTCAAAAAGTCGAATTCGTAGCATTCGTCCCTTTGGGGTTAAATGGTTGGGACGGCAGGTTGTCTTCATCATCCTCAGCATAGGCCAACCAAAATTTCAAAGTGGAAATTGACTCTGTACCCAAAACTCTAGTTGAGGCCTTAATTTCTGTTTCCACCCAAATTGCATATTGTTTCAAGTATTGTAATTCAAAATTAGCTATTCCTGCTTCATTGGTAGTTACACTAGTTGGTAGCGATCCTGCGGCTGCTTGTGGGGGGGTCAATTCATTGTCAGCAATGTAAGCACAATCGCTGCAATCTTCATTGGGATCTTTTATTAGGTTTCTATTCTTATCTTCATTAGGGAATATTGCAGTAAAGACATCACCTGTGGAATTTAGGTAACTAACTCTAAACCTGGTTGGCCAAGCACTTAAATTAACTTCTGCATTAGAAACGGCATTCCCATTGGAGTCAGTTACCAGGACTGACATAGGCAATCTGTAAGCAGTATCATCGTCATTAGATTTTATTTCTGTACTTGTTCCTATTGAGATTGAACCAGCTACACCACCAATGACAATGTTCTTACTATCTTTAAGGTCAACATTATCAACCAAAACTTCTCCGGTAACTTTTACTCCTTCTTTACCGGAAGGACGAGATCCGGAGGTAAAATATGTAGTGGCTTGGCCTGAACTGTCAGTATAAACCGTGCTTGGTGATATGCTTTCACCTCCACCGGATGTATTATCCAAAGTAAATAATACAGGGGCATTACCTACAGGAGATCCCCCTGATGTCCGTACTTTTGCTGTTACTTCAACAGTGTTTTCTACATTCCCAGTACTTGGGAGAACTTTTGTAGCAGATAGCTGGAGATCAATCTGTTCTGCTTGATCAGAAGGAGCGGAAGTAACAATAGTAAGGGAGTCTTTTTGTTGTATATTGCCTTTGGCATACACCTCGATTGTTGCAGTACCAGTTTGGGTTGCATTATAATCCTCTTGTGCGGTCCAGGATTTATTGCTTGTCTCTGTAACTCCTACTGTTGAGGTTTGAGTTTTTACCCATTCTCCCAAAGATGTTGAAAACATAACATTATCGATGTCTGAAGGAATATCTGCCTTGATATTTTCTACATCGTTAGTGTTCAGTGCAACCGGAGATTCTGAAGGACTAGTAATCTTTAGTACCTTTTCAGGAGATTCAATTTTATAATTCTTTTTGTGGGTTAAGTTTAAGGCTTCTATTTGCACTGTGCTTTCTCCAAGTGCTGTTCCAGTGACATTGAACGAGACTTCTCCGGTAGGTCCTGTATTTCCTGTAACACTATTCCCGCTGGTTTTTGAATTTGAAAGTTTGAGATTTTCTTCACCATCAATAACATTTACGTTAACCGTGGCATCATTTATCCCTACTTCTGAGGAATCCTTCAATATAACAGTCAGGGTAGAGTTTTTTTCATCTTCAGTACTTAAAGTAACATCTTTTGATTCAGGTTCCAGTGTCATTGAAGTACCTGTCATCTTTATAGGGATTTGCTTATTATCTGCGCCGGAAACTGATGCTGTAATAGTGGCAACTTTATTGGTAGCACTCGATGTTCCGGAGGAAAATTCAACACTGGCAATACCATTTGAATCAGTGATAACTTTGCTTTTACTTAATAATCCGTCAGTGGCTGAGAATTCGACTGTAGAGTTTCCCACTCCCACATTGTTAGGACTTTTCACTTGTGCTTTTATATTGGCAGGATTTGAATTGTCTGTTGGCACAGAAGTTTTATCCGTGGACAAGGATAGTGATTCCACGGTAAGTTGGGTTTGGGTATCGTCGCCGTTACCTCCATTATCTGAATCCGATCTACCACTACCGCAACCAACTATCAAGGCAATTATAAGCAGCGTTGTTAAAACAATAAATTGTTTTTTGTGAAAAGATCTCATCTAGACTCCTCTTTAAGAATTTTGAAAAAAGTGTTTCTGATTTAATATTTCAGTGTTAAAAAAAGGCTTATTATTTTGGTTTCCCATAGATATTAAAATCAAGTAATTACGAAACTTCCAAAATCTTGGGTTTGATAAATATCAGCAGTTCCCTTTTTTCCTTGTTTTTGGCGTCGTTTTTGAATAACCATCCCAGTACCGGGATATCGGCAAAAAAGGGTACCTTGTTTTTTTGTCTGGATTGGCTCACCTCCCGGACTCCGCCCAGGACGATTGTTTCATCGTTGTCCACGATTACTTTTGTTGAAGCCTCTCTGGTCTCGATATCGTCTGATCCGGCCACTGGACTATCGTCTGATATCTCCATTTCCAGGATAAGTTTGTCGTTTGGTGTGATTTGGGGAGTAACAGAAAGGTTCAGAGTAGCTTCAGTATATTCGGTAGTGGTGCCGCCGCTTTCCGACTCGGATTGGGTTGCAACCATGGTACCCTGTACCATTTCCGCCTCTTGATTGTTTAAGGTGACAACCCTGGGTGCAGAGATAGTCTTGGCCTGATTCTTACTTTCACCGATCTGCAGTTGTGCATCCAAAGTAAACAGGTCCGAGCCAGAGAGCTTGGAAATAAAAGCCCCCATTCCCATTGTTGTGGTCCCCTGGTTGGGGAGGTTTACTGCAAAACCGCTATTTTCCGGGCTGGAACCGACAGAGACCGCAGTCCCGGAAGAACCGTAAACCCCTTGGTTATATTCTTCACCATTGTACGTGGATCTGTACTCGTATCCTCCGCCCCATTGGACTCCCATACTCCTCTGGAAGGAGTCTGTTGCATAAACCAGTCTGGCTTCTATAAGCACTTGACGTTCCGGTTTGTCAAGTTCTTTAACAACTTGTCTGATTTTTTTGATGTTTTTTTCGATATCCTCAACAATCAGTTGGTTTGTTCTCTGGTCTATACTGATATTTCCCCTGTCGGAGAGGAAATTTTGTAGATTGGATTGTAATTGTCCGGCTTTAGTATAGTTTACCTGAATGTAGGTAGTATGTAGTGGTGCCCTGTCTTGGGCTGACTGCTGTGCCTCTTGTATCTTTTGCTGTTCCTTTTGCAGCTGCTCAATTGTAACCACCCTGAGAATATTGCCTTTTTTAACCATGCCCAGATTCTTTTGTATCAACACCAGATCCAGGGCCTGATCCCAGGGGACATTGTCCAGCTTCAGGGAAATCTGACCGCTTACATTATCCCCGATTACCAAATTGTATTCAGCTACTTTGGCTATTAATCTCAAAACATGTTCAATATTGGCGTTTTGAAGATCCAGTGAGATCTTTTCCCCTCTATATTCATCCTTCATCTCCGGAAACATAAGTCTCTTGACGTTCTGCTGCTCTCCGGCATCTGCTGTTTGAGTTTTGTTCTTGGATGCTTCTGATGCATTTGCAGCCTTTTGCAGTTGTTTATCGTCTTTTGCTGCAGTTTTACTGGATAGGCTCTGAACGCTGACTATGAGTTTGTTGTCCTTGCTGGTTACACTGATCGGACTCCTCTTATCAAAGGAAAGTTCTAGCTCCCCTCCCTGCGGTGTGTCCTGCAATATTGCTTTTTTGACTGGTGCATCGAATTTTTGCAAGTCGTAAATCTTGGCGTAATTGGAAGGGACCTTTAAATCTGACAAAAGGAAAACAAGCTCGTTCCCTTGATTGGGTTGGGGCCGATAATTGGCCTTGTGTTTTGTAAGCAGTTTTATAAACAGCGTACCTTCTTCGTCCTGAGTAAATTGTACGTCCTGGAGCTTGTTCACTGATTCTTTCTCGGATTTGTCTCCCGCTTTTTGCTTGCTTTTTTCAGTGGATGCTTTTCTGGTCAATCCAGGTACGAATTTTAGTTGCAAGTTTTCGGGCCGGGTTCTGGAAAGCAGGAACTGGGCCTTGTTATTCAATAGGATTTGCAAGGAGGCGATTTTCTCGTCGATCGAGGACCTGTTTATATCGATATTTTTAACAAGATCTATGTTTTTTAATTGGGGAAGTTGCAATTCTTTCACTGCCGGAGAGAAGTTCAACCTGAAATTTGGATGTGAGTAGTCCGGAGATACCTCGATGTTTTCGTCAAGAGGAAGGTTAAAGATTATCTGATTGTCTTTTTTTTGAACCGATATTTTTTTTTGCCCCGAATTGTTTTCCGCGTTGGTTGTGTTTCCCGAGGAATTGGCAGCGCGGGCTATATCGGACACACTAAATACTGCGATTAACAGAGCCAATATACAACATGTAAATCCCTGCAGTATTTGGACTGGTCTATCCATATCTGTTCTATTGCCTGAATAGGAGTGAATCTTATTCATTATTCTCTCCTGAAGAATTTTGCAGTTCGAGTACTACAGTTTTTGTTTTTTCTTTACCCAAAATATCTGTGACTTGTTGTTGAATGATTACTTTGTTTGGAAGTATTTGTTTTACCCTGCCTTTGTTCCCGCCGATCTTTGTATTTTTCTCCAGGGTGTAACCCTTGCCGTTGGGAAGTTCCACCAGGGCAATAGCCCCTTCCGGATTGTCCGGATACCACATAATTCCCTCGAGTTTTACCTGGCTGGGTTCGACACGTTCCAAAGGGGTCATTTGTTCCTTGGACTTTTCTGATTCATCTTCCTGTTCTTGCTCTTTACCCAGTTTCAAAAAGCGTTTAAACGGATCAGCTAGATTTTTGGGGTTATATTCAAATTCAGGAGGTTCGATCCATTTGGGCAGTTGTTTTAAAGTGGCATTTACCTGCTTGTTCAAGTCCTTTGCAGCCACGGTCCGCGGGGAAAAGCATCCTACTAGCAGTAGGCAGATCAAAGCATGGACTAGAACACAGGTTGTTAACATCTGCCCGGAGGAGATTAACTTGGATGTTGGTTTTGGATATAAATTCATATTAAGGCATCAGCAGTTTAATTTTGATTAGTAAATTGTGACTGACCGAAAACCGTCCGATCACTAAATAAAGTGTAGGCAGATTCCCTTTTCTACACACAATTGAGCCTTTGTTGAGGGCAGTTCAATTATACTTGCGGATATATGTTATTTGAATCTTGATCTTATTTTTTATCCGTATCCACTGTCCTGTAAAGGTTTATTTTGCAATCAGTGCGCAGGACAGTAGCTTCTGACCCTCGCTTGGGACTTAGCTGCAAGTCCTCCAGGGTTACCAGCCTGTTCAGGCTGGAGAGCTTATTGAAATATGTCATTAAATTATGGAACGGTCCTATTAGTTGCAGTTTTACTCCCCTAGTGGCGTAAAATTCCTTGACCGATTCATTTTGTGGTACAAAGGAAATAAATTCCACACCTTCTTGTTTCCCCAGTTGTTCAATTTGGGAGAGCAAATTCTCAATACCTACCTGACTATCCGGAAGCAGATCCCAGGCATATTTCTTCTCTTTTTCGTGTCTTTTCAGCTTGGCTTCCAGTCTTTTTAGTTCCGGTATTTGCTGTCTTTTTTTCTCTATGGTGTCTTGCAAATCGGAAACATCTTTTTTCAGGTTCTTAATGTGCTCGTATCCCGGACTGAAAAACAGGAACCAATAGATCGCAAGAACGGCAACTATGGTGCCGGCGACAATCAGTATCTTTTGATTCCTGGTAAGATTCTCCAGTCTTTCTATAGCCGCTGCTCTATCCATGTTTAACTACCCGTGGATGTTGAGTTTTGTTCTTGGGATTTTGAAATTATGGAACATTCAAAAGAGATCAAGTTCAGACCCTTAATCTCTTTTCTTGAAGTTTGTTTGATATTAATGTCCCGGATCAAGGATGTGGATTTAAGTTTTTCGACATATTCTGCAAAAGCCTGGTTGTTCATGGATACCCCGGAAAGTTCTATATCCCCATTGGAACCCATTTGAAGGGAATTGAACCAGAGTTTGTCACCCTGCATGTTTGCAACCAGGTTTTTTAGGTATTGAACAGGCAAGCTTTGCCTTTTACGAATCTTTTTTATAACATTCAGCCTGCTTTGGATTTTGTTTATCTTTTTTTCAACCTCGTCTATCCTGTCTATTTTGGGTTGCAATTTATTCTTGGTATTAACCAGTGACTCCTTTTGATTTTCCAGTGCATTGACTTTCTTGCTCAGTTGTTGTTGAACCAGGAATAAGCAGATCAGGATAAAAAGCAAACTTAACCCAAAAAGTACTACTTCCTTTTCCACGTTTGCTACTTTGGCCCTTTCTTGAGCTGGAAG
>CAJXKR010000115.1 GCA_913055815.1 uncultured Desulfohalobiaceae bacterium
TGTATTAAACCCATAGCCCTTCGTATGGTGCACGAGGTTTGTCAAAACGTACAAATCCCGGTAATCGGAATCGGAGGGATCTCCAGCGCCAGGGACATCCTGGAATTCATCCTGGTGGGGGCACATGCTGTGGAACTGGGATCAATAAATTTTTCCAGACCGGATATATCCTTTCAATTGGTGAATGAGCTCTCTCGGCTCACCAGGGAACTGAATATAGGCTCCTGGGAAGAATTCCGGGGCATGTTGGAAACCCAGGGTTAAAACTTCTAAGCGGGGAAGATAGGTTTGCTGGATTTTTACGCAATTTCCGAACACAATGGCTGGTCTATAGCAATAGTGGGAATAACTATTGTTTTTTCCGGGCTTGTTGCGCTCTCCATAGTTGTCTCCCAACTGCACAAGATTCTTATGGCATGGGAGAACAGGAGAATATGGCTCAAGCGTTTCAAAGCCTTTTTACTTGGAAAAGGGTCAATACAGCCCGGCCTGGAGGACGCACCTTTCGAGGTTCTGGAAGATGCCAAGAATTTGAGCATGCTCGCCCCTTATCTACCAGAACCGTTTACTCCGGAAAACCTGTTTGAAATAGCAGAAAAAAGGGGGGTAGAGATTCGTCAGCACAGTATTCACTACTTGACTGATTGTGGTTATTTGAAACTCGATAATCAGGGAAACTACTTTTGGATAAAGGAGTAAGCAGCTAAATGGAACAGATGTTTCTGGAGTTCTTTTCCAATACCGGCTTCGCCTTGGCTGACTATAGATACCTCATCATGATCCTGGTGGGTTTCGCCCTTATGTATCTGGGGATTGTAAAACACTACGAGCCTCTGCTGCTTGTTCCCATCGGATTTGGCATACTTGTGGGAAACATCCCAATAGCTAGTGGTTTAGGTGTTTCCATATATGCAGAAGGAAGTGTGCTCAATTACTTGTACTTCGGAGTCTTCACCGGTCTCTATCCACCACTTATCTTTCTGGGGATAGGTGCGCTTACCGATTTTTCCACCATGCTCTCCAGGCCTGTACTGATGCTCCTGGGAGCAGCTGCTCAATCCGGTATTTTCCTCACATTTCTGGGTGCCCTGGCTTTGGGATTCATTCCTTCTGAGGCCTCGTCAATAGGCATAATCGGTGGAGCTGACGGCCCGACCTCCATCTTTTTGACTGCCAAGCTTGCCCCGGAATTGATCGGTCCGGTAGCAATAGCTGCCTATTCCTACATGGCTCTGGTTCCGGTAATTCAACCCCCGATTATGAAACTGCTTACCACCAGGAAAGAAAGGCTTATCCGGATGGAAGTACCCAGGTCGGTTCCGCAAAAGGAAAAGATTATTTTCCCGATTTTGGGATTCTTGCTCACCTGCTTTCTGGCACCTGCATCCCTTCCACTTTTTGGAATGCTCTTTTTCGGAAACCTGCTCAAAGAGGCGGGGGTAACCGAACGCTTGGCCACTGCAGCCAGAACCGCTATAATCGATTCTGTAACCATCATGCTTGGACTTACAGTGGGAGCAAGCACCCAGGCAGACGTGTTCCTTACTTCCAAATCTTTGTTCATTTTCGTCCTGGGCGCCCTGGCTTTCGGTATAGCCACTGCCATAGGTGTAATTTTTGCCAAGGTAATGAACCTATTTCTAAAACGCAAAATAAACCCACTTTTGGGGGCAGCGGGTGTGTCCGCCGTCCCGGACTCTGCACGGGTAGTGCAGATGGTGGGCAGGGAATACGACAAGGACAACTTCCTGCTTATGCATGCCATGGCACCCAATGTTTCCGGAGTGATAGGTTCTGCCATCGCAGCCGGAGTGCTATGGAGTTTTATGATGTAGAAAAGAGCTAAAAGCTATAAGCAAGAAGAGATTAGTGCAGAGAAAATTGGAAAATTAGGGAATTGGTTATTAATACAGATTCAAGAACTCCTTAAAACCTTGGCAATCTCGACCCCGTCCCTGCTTTGGCAGGGCGGGACGAGAACACTTTAAAACCTAAAACCCTGATACTCTAACACTAATACACTATAAAACTATAAATAAAAAAGTAAGATATGGCGGACAAGGATAGCATATTTAAACAAGTTCGTGCCTACATGGAGAGCAGAACCCTGCTCACTGCAGCTGAGTTGGATATTTTCACCCTACTGGATGAAGAGACAAGTGATGCTTCCACCCTTGCCCAAAAATTACAAGCCGATACGAGGGCGTTAACCAGACTGATGGATTCCCTGGTAGTTATGGAATACCTGGAAAAGAACAACTCCATTTACTCTCCAACAGAAGCGGGTTCACTGCTTTCCATGAACCATCCCGAATCTATTCTACCCATGATTTTGCATCTGAACGATACCTGGAATTACTGGTCCAATTTGACCCAGACTGTGAAACAGGGGATTAATCCCCAAAGAACCCCTATGACTGAAAAGGATGAAGAACAAACCAAGAATTTCATAGGGGCCATGGACGCTGTGAACCGGGATCTTGCCCAGGATATAGCACGGTCCTACGACTGTTCCGGATTTCAGAAACTCCTGGACATAGGGGGAGGTCCAGGTACCTACACCAGGGCATTTTTAGAAAACAACCCGCAGATCGGGGCTGTACTCTTCGATTTGCCCAACGTGATTGCCCTGGCTAAACAAAGCCTGAACCGGGAAGGATGGAAAAACAGAGTGGAATTCGCAGCAGGGGACTTTTATCAGGACGAACTGCCTTCAGGATGCGATCTTGCCCTCTTGTCCGCCATAATACACCAGAATAGCCCCAAGGAGAACCTGGAGCTATACAAAAAGGTCTACAGGTGCCTTCCCCAGGGAGGTGTATTGCTGATCAGGGACCATATCATGGATCCTACCCGCACCCGACCTGCTGCCGGAACAATTTTCGCGCTGAACATGCTGGTTAACACCGCAGGCGGAGATACCTACACCATGCAAGAAGTGCGGGATGCTCTTGTGCAGGCAGGATTCCAAGAGGTCAACCTGGTCCGGGAAGGTGATCAAATGGACTGCCTGGTAGAGGCAAAGAAATAAAGACAGAAGGTTATATATCTCTCGCTGATAGTCTGGATCATGTAAATGTACATCTGTTTCTAAATTTTGGAGTCAAATTTTAATAGGAGTTCAATATAGGCTAAAACATTGGTATATTACTGGACTATTAAATTACCTGACCGAAGTCCAAGCATAGTGCTCAACATAATCAATTTGCAATAACAGTATTCTCTATGGATCATTCATTCAGGTAATCTTTCAAATCTTTGCCTACCTTGAAAAACGGCAATGATTTGGGTCTAACCGTGACCTGCTCGCCTGTACTTGGGTTTCTCCCGACATAACTTTTGTAGTGCTTGACCTTGAAACTGCCAAACCCCCTAATTTCTACCCTGTTACCCTTTTTTAGGGAATCCTTGATTGTTTCGAAAAATGTGTTCACTATGTTTGTAGCCTCATCTAGTGAAATATTCTGTTGATATGCATAATTTTTAATCAACTCTCCCTTGTTCATATAATCCTCCCATTAAATAGTATTTTTGTATAATCCTGCTAAAACATTACATATTCTAGATTGTTGTTGTCAATAAGGATATTTTCAATATATCAAATTTTTTTCATTCCAAAATTGGGGAGTAATTTAAATATATTAATATAGTTGGACTATTCTAGATTGTGGCAAGAATCTTGAAATTAATCTTGAAACATAATAAATTTTCCGAAGTATTATAGCAAATCCGTAATCGCCCGATCTTGGATATTGTGTGAAACTTTTTATAAAAAGCTAGAAAGGCCTTGTTTTAAATCCTAAAAGCTATCTCTTTATTCGGTGAGGTAATATTGAAATCATGCGGACTGAATTCGAATTTACTTCTTCAACCTTCCGGGGAATCTCCAGGATAAATATTTGTATCTTGTTGAGCCTAGTTTTGTTTTTATTCGGATGTGGAAAATTTATCCCTCCGATCCCTCAGGATAATTCATTATATAGGACTTATTCCCAAGGAAAGAACAAGTCCTCTTCTGTTTCGGGTTATTCGCAAACCGGGATAGCCTCATGGTACGGCAAGAAGTTTCACCGCAAGACCACTGCAAACGGAGAAAGATATGATATGTATGCCATGACTGCAGCACACAAGATACTTCCCATGAACACCAAAGTTCGGGTGATCAATTTGCAAAACGGAAAAAAGGCCGTAGTTCGCATTAACGACAGGGGTCCTTTTGTTAAGGACAGAATAATAGACCTCTCTTATGCTGCAGCAAAGAAGCTTGGCATGGTTGACCCCGGTACAACCCGGGTAAAATTGGTAACATTGGGAAAAGATCTGCCAGAAACCTCTGGGAAATTTTACTTGCAACTCGGATCCTTTTTAAAAAAACAAAACGCTATGGAAATACAAACAGATATAAAAAGTGTTTTTGATTACTCCACTAGGATTGAAAAAGCAAAAGTAAAGGGAAAGACATTTTGGAGGGTGCAGGTGGGCATCTTTGATTTCCTTTCCAGGGCAGAAAAGACCAGAAAGAAAATGCAAAAGAACTATCCCAATGCTTTTGTGATTGCTGTGGATTGAGCTTGATATAAAAACTTTTGTAATAATCTACAAAAACAAACTTTTTTGCAATGATGCTAATAAGGCTTGAAGATGTATGGCGAGGTCTTCTAGAGGAACTGGACTACTAAATTTCGTGGCACTTATGGTTCAATGTGAAGTTATATTAGGTAGATTTCATCCGGAAAAAGGGCAATTTCCGGATGAAATCTAGATAGATGACCCGCAGTCAATCCATTGATCCCAGTCTTTGTTCCACCGGCAAAACCAGTGCCTCCAAGTGCTGATGAGACAATTTTTCTTCCCGGAACCTTTTGAGGTCGCTCAGGATATCATCCACCTTTTCCTCGGGCACCTGGGCCTGAATCAGGGAACTGTTCCCTGGAAACACCTGGGAACCGAAGTGCTTGCCGTCCCTGTCATTGCTCTCCACCATGGGCACTCGTATATAATCCCTTATTTCGTGCTTGTCCAAAATCTCTTCTATGGTTTCACTAAACTGGAAGTGAAAAGTAATATGCAAAAATTTCATTTTCCTGATCCTTTAAATTATTCAGCATTACATGGTCAAAATATAGCCTATCCATCCCATCAAGGCAATAGCCCCTATAATCAGCAAGGATATTGCCCTGTGCCGCAGGATCTTGGACTGCAGCGCATCAAACAGGGTATACACCACCGGAATGATGAGCAGGGTCAACGCAGTTGATGCGAGCATACCGAGTGTAATCGCCACTCCCATGGGAGCCCTGGCCGTTCCTCCTGCTCCGTATCCCAGGGCAATAGGCATCATGCCCAGGATGGTGGAAACAGCGGTCATCAGCACCGGACGGAACCGCACCTGGGCGGCACTTCTGGCAGCATCCAAAACAGAATACCCCCTGGCTACCAGGACATTGGCATAATCCACCAGTAGTATGCCGTTCTTGGTAACCAGGCCCATAAGCATGATCAGGCCGATGAAGGAAAAGATGCTCATGGTCATGCCAAAGGCGTAGAGACCTCCAAAGGCTCCCACTCCTGCCAGGGGCAGGGTCATCAGGATGGTGAACGGATGCAGGAAGGACTCGAACTGACCAGCCAGAACCAGGAAGATAAATACGATTGAAAATGCCAGGGTCATGGTCAGATAAAAGAAGGATTCCTTGAAATCCTGAGCCTGGCCGGTAATATCGGTATCAAAATCCTGGGGAAGTTCCTGGTCCAGATAAGTCCTCAACTTTTTCAAGGCAGTTCCCAAGGGGACATCCCCGGGAGTCTGCGCCTGGATTGTAGAGGATCTGCCCCGGTTGTAGTGGTGTATCTCACTGGGGCCCACCCCTTCCTCTATATCCACCAGATTGTCCATGGAAACCATATCTCCGTCACTGTTCCTTGCATACAGGCTGTATATCGTACTTGGAACAGTCTTTTTCCTGTTTATTTCCGTTATAACGTCGTAGCGCTTGCTTTCCCGATCAATATAGGACACCTGCGGATCTGCAAGTACAAAGCGAAGGGTCTGGGAGATATCATTTACTGATATACCCATTTCACCCGCCTTTTCCCGATTTATACTTACATTCACTTCCGGCTTGTCCATCTTCATGTTGGAGCGCACACCCACGAATTCAGATTGCTTGCGCATCCAGTTCATCACCTTGTCCTGCTGCTCTGCCAATTCGTCCAGATCCGGATTGCTTAACACCAGTTGCAGTGGGGCCCTCGCACCACCCGGACCTCCGGATTCCATAACGTAAGTTCGCACTCCGGTAAGTTTGGAAAACTTTTTGCGAACCTGGTCCATGATCTGTACCTGGCTTTTTTCCCGCTCAGTATGGTGGGTGAGTCGTACAAAGCTGACCCCTTCGTTGACTTTGCCCGGTCCTGTCCTGCTTAGGCCGATAGCCAAGAAATAGGACCTGATCTCCGGCACCTCGCTCATTATATCCTCTATTTTCCGGGCGTATTGGTCTGTATGTTCCAAGCTGGAGCCTTCAACTGTCTCAAAGGAGACCATAAATTGGCTCTTGTCCACGGTGGGAGTAAATTCGGACTCCAATTGCGTCAAGAATCCAATACCAACCCCAAAGGCGATAATACCGATAATAACCGTAATCACCCTTCTTTTCAGTGCTGCGTCCAGTATGGGATTGTAATATTTTTCCAGTATATGGAAGAAGCGATCCGTGAATCTGTTTAAAATGGGTTTCTTATCTGGATCCGGAATTCTAAGATAGCGGGAACAGAGCATGGGCGTAAGCGAAAGGGCGGTAAATGTGGAGGCAAAGACTGTTACCGCAACGGTAACACCGAATTCGTTAAAAAAGCGACCGATCATTCCGGGCATGAAAGCCACCGGAATAAATACAGCTCCCAGGGCGAGTGAATTCGCGATAGCGGCAAAGGCGATTTCCGTAGTACCAGTCCTGGCTGCAGGCTTGGCCTCTGAACCGTATTCCATATGCCGGTAGCAACTCTCCAGCACCACAATAGCGTCGTCTATCACTATGCCTATAACCAGGATAAAACCGAGCATGGAGAGGACATTCAGGCTGAATCCGAAGTAAAAGATCATGGCCATTCCTGCCAAAAGGGAAGTGGGAATGGATATAGTGGTAATGAGCGTGGCCCGGAAACTCCCCAGAAAAGCCATCACCACCAGTATAACCAAAAAGGTGGCAATAAAGATGGTGCTCAAAAGGTCGTTTATGTTTTCCTTTACATATTTGGAGTTGTCAGAGGCTATCTCGTAGTTGAGCCCCGGAGGGAATTCCTTTGAGATATCCTTTATTTTATCCCTTATCCGCTCTACCAGTTCCACCATGTTGGCATCAGACTGTTTCACAATACCCAGTCCCACGGTAGGTTCCTGTTTGTACCTGGCTACGTTGCGTTCATTCTCCACCCCTGCTTGGGCCTGGCCAACATCCGAGAGCCGAACCGGGGCTCCCTTGGTATGGGTTATTATCAAATCGTTGAACGGCTCTGCAGAACTGAACTGTCCCTGGGTCTTTACCAGAAACTCCCGTTGGCTGCTCTCTATGCGTCCGGAAGGTATATCCACGTTTTCAGTCTTCAGGGTGTTTACCACATCCTGGGGGGTTAAATGATGGGCCGCCAGTTTTTGCGGATCCAGTTGTATCCTGACTGCGTAGAGTTGTTCTCCTCCCACAAACACCTGTCCCACTCCGGAGAGGCGCTCCAGTTGATCCTTGAGGACGTTGTCAGCATACTGGCTCATTTTGCTTTGATCCCAGCGATCGTTGCCCTTCAGGGTTATCCACATCACGGACCTGGCATCCGGATCCATCTTGCGAACTATGGGTTCCTCAGTATCCTCTGCCATCTCGGGTTTCGCCCTGCTAACCCTGTCACGTACGTCCTGGGCTGCAATATCGATATCCCGGCTGAGCTCGAACTCCACCTTCACTACTCCCACTTGTTCCCTGCTGGTGGATTTGAGCTCCTTTATCCCCTCAATGGTATTGATTTCCTCTTCCAAGGGTTCGACCACTTCAGTTTCGATAACTTCAGGATCCGCTCCCGGCAAAACAACTGATACGTTAACCACCGGGAATTCCACATCCGGATATTCCCGCACCGGCATCTGGTTATATCCATAGATTCCGAAAATGGCGATAGCCAAAAATATTACCGTTGCCAATACTGGCCTTCGTATGAAAAAATTCCAGATCATAACTGCTACCTAGTCCTTATTGGTTGATTACACGTACTTTGTCACCATCGGAGATATTGATATGTCCTTCACTAACTACTTTCTCCCCGGATTTTAGACCGGACTTGATTTCCACTATCCCGGGCTTGCGCAGTCCAATCTCAACTTTTTTTCTTTTGGCGGTTTTATCTTCAACCGCATATACCGTGTATCCCTTTTTAGTCGCTACCAACGCCTGTTCCGGTATGACCAGAGTATTTTTCCTCTCTTCCAGGGCCAATTTCACCGAGGCAAAAGCTCCCGGACTGAGCAGCTTGTTTTTATTATCTATTTTTCCCTTGATCAAAAGGGATCTTGTAGCTCCCAGGATACTGGGTGAGACAAAATAGACCTTGCCCTGAAAGATCCTGTCCGGATAAGCGGTAACCAGGACCTTCATGGACTGGCCTATTTCCACTTCCCCCATATAACGCTCCGGCAGGGTAAAGGAAACTTGCAATGTCTTGTCCTGCACCAAATCCACCAATGCAGTACCGGCTTTTACCCAGGCCCCGGGATCCACCTTTATCGCACCGGTCCTGCCAGTAAAAGACGCCCTGATAAAAGCGTCCTGCAGGGTTTCTTGCAGTTCTGCGATTTTGGACTTGATCTGATCAACTCCTGCCTTGGCTTTATGATAGGCAGTCTCAGCCTCGTCTTTGGCTTCCACTGAAGTTGCACCCTTTTTGTAGAGCCTGCTGTACCTGTTATATTTTCTCTCTGTCTCGTCCAATTGAGCCTTGGCCTTGGCCAGGGCTGCTTTCTGGGCATTAAGCTTGTGTTTTATCTTGTCGTGTTTGATGGTAAACAACAATTGGCCTTTCTCTACTTTCTCGCCTTCCTGAAAATGGATCTCTTCCACTATGCCGTTAAGCTCCGGGCGCACACGTATGCTCTGCTCTGCCTTCAGGTTTCCTATACCCATCACTTCCCGCTTTAAATCCCTGCTTTCCACCTTTGCCGCTTGCACGGGGGTGCCCCTATCCGAGTCCTGTTCTTCCTTTTGTTTTGAACTACATGCGCAGAGAGACAAAAGAACGATAATAACCAGTGTTAGAGTGATTTTTTTTCTGGACATAGTATTGTATTCTCCCTTTCAATTTGGAACATTTATTTAACCATTCATGGGTTCAAGTTGAAAGCTCCAAGGCTCAATAATGCTATAAACATGGGGTTGGCACTGTTTTATCCGGTTCTACAAGATATCTTCCGCCAGTTTTCCGGTTGCAGACTTGAGCCTGAACAAATTCAATTGATACTGATAATATGCACTCGCCAGCCTGCTTTC
>CAJXKR010000116.1 GCA_913055815.1 uncultured Desulfohalobiaceae bacterium
TTGCGGGTCCTTGCTGTGAGCAGCTTTATCCGGCCATTTGCTGTGCACGTGAATAAAATCGTATTTATCCAGGCAATTATATGCCTCAAGCAATTTTTCTTCTATTTCCTGTTCCGGATCAGCATGTTCTCTGGAATCGGAAAAATCCAATCCCAGAAAACGGGACAATCCCCTGTATATAGTTCCTGAGGAGACACTTGTTCCTTTTAGTCCCCATTTTTCCCAAAAGCTTTTCACTTCAGACAACCATCCCGCCCTTTGAGTTACTACACCGTTGATTGGTGCATTACCGGCAAGTTGCCTGGACTTGTTCAATTTTTGTTTGCTCAAGGCATGATAACAATAGACCAGATATGAATTCAACACAGCACATGTTCGTAAGCTGGAAAGGTCCTCCTCGTATTCCTCCCAGGGCCTTACCTGTGCCAAATTCGCATTCTCCTGCAACGGATCGCTATCTGTAATATACGGGGTGACTCTTCCTTTTAATACCAATACACCGAATGTCTTGTCGGTTGCTTGAAATTCCACTTTGATATTGCGTTTTTCATATTCCCTTATTTTCCTGCTAACTTTAAAGATTTCCTCTTGATTAGCTTTTGGCCTGTCTTTATATAGTCTCAAACAGCCCTCAGACTCTTGCAGGCTGACTAGATGCGCCATCAGGGCCACATCCCGGGGTTGCAGATCCACACCACCCCCTAGTGCTTCAAGGGGGCCCCTGCCGGGGAAATCCTTTTGTTCGTATCCAAACAGGGAAAAATGCGCCATTTCGCTGGGCAGTGCTTGTCCTGGAATCCCGGCGTGGTACAAACCGTTTCCACCCAGGTTGGCCAGCTTGTCCAAATTCGGGGTATGAGCTTTTTGTAGCGGGGTTTGGTCCCCGAATTCTGTATAACTCCTGTCACCCAGGCCATCCAGGAGCAAAAGTACGCATTTGGAACTCATTAAAGATTCTCCGGATGAAATCGTGCTCGGTTTCTAAACTCAAGAAATGTTGTAGTAAAAACATTTAACAACAAGCACAGTCTGATTCTTCACTTATTGTTCAACTCATATACCTTCTTGTATTATATTAGATCGGCAGTGCCTGGATATCCGCTTGGGGCCCTTACTTGTGCAAGTATTTCAAGATCTGAGAGTTGCTTTCAATCTGAGGGGATTTTGCAGCAATTGCAATGCAGGCAGAATGCCATTGATCAGTATATCCGCGTTAAAAGCTGCATCCCTGGACAAGCCCTCGTTTAAACTTACAGCTATACCCAATCCGGCTTCCTGCAGCATCAAACTATCATTTCTACCATTGCCCATACAAACGCAATTTTCTGAATTCAACTCCCGGACATAATGCAATTTTCCCCAGGCCTGATCCTCTTGGGGCAGAATTTTTATTATACAGGGGTCCTGGGCAAAGGTGGAGGCGACCTTGCCAAAGGTATCCGCAGTTATTATATGTATTTCAAGATGTTCGGAAAGTTCTTGTAAAAC
Organism: uncultured Desulfohalobiaceae bacterium; assembly: GCA_913055815.1. Classification (GTDB taxonomy): domain Bacteria; phylum Desulfobacterota; class Desulfovibrionia; order Desulfovibrionales; family Desulfothermaceae; genus CAJXKR01. The sequence goes on from CAJXKR010000116.1 coordinate 1,489, forward strand.
TTCCTTGACTCCGCTTACAGGATCTCCGTCAAATGCCAATGTACCGTTGTAATCCAATACAAGATGATTCAATTCAACTATCTTGAAACCAGGTATATTTATTTCCAGCATAAGCACCCGCTTTGAAAGAATTAAATTTTCCGGGATGTATTGCAATCCGGCTTGACGCCTGCCATTTGTCAGGCCTTGTTTGTCATCTGTCTCATAATTTCACTGGGATCCAGGATAAGTATTACACTCCCGTCCCCCATTATAGTCGCACCTGACAATCCTTGTATACTTCCCAAATATTCTCCCATGGACTTTATCACTATCTCCTGCCTCTGCAGCAGTTGATCCACAACTAAACCCAAACGACGATTGTTTACCGAAATGACCACCAATGGGAGGATATCACGCTTCTGATCCAGGGGCGGTCTGCCCAATATTTCTGCCAACTCCACCACTCCCAGTACTTCTCCCCTCAAAGTGGTAGCCTCGCGTTTATTAACCTCGCTAACATTATCAGAGGAAATCTTCGTGGTCTCAGAGACTGCATCCAAGGGGATAGCATAAGTATCCCCGCGTACTTTTACCAGCAGTGCTTCTATAATAGCCAAAGTAAGTGGCAATGTAACGGTTATCTTAGTACCCTTCCCCATCTCGGATTCAATTGCAACACTGCCGTTCAGATCCTTGATATTGTCTTTTACCACATCCATCCCCACTCCACGGCCCGAGACATCGCTTACTTCCTCGGCAGTGGAGAATCCGGGGGCAAAAATAAGCTCTATTGCTTCCCGGTCATCCAATTTCTCGGACTCCTCCTGGGAAATAATCTCTTTCTCTATTGACCTCGCTTTTATCTTCTCCGGGTCCATTCCATTGCCATCATCCTCAACTTCTATAATAACGGAGTTACCAGCATGAGAAGCCCTGAGCCAGAGGTGGCCTGTTTCAGATTTTCCGGCGTTCAACCTTTCCTCTCCGTGCTCCAGTCCGTGATCCACTGAATTGCGAATCAAATGCACCAAAGGATCGCCAATTGCCTCGATAACGCTTTTGTCCAGTTCAGTATCTTCACCTTCTGTGATCAACTCTACCTTTTTTCCGCTTTTTCTGCTCAAATCGCGTACCAAGCGGGGAAATCGGGAGAAAACCGTCTTCACCTGCACCATGCGCACCTGCATAATAGTATCTTGCAAGTCATCCGAAATCCTGGCCATGGTGTCAGTGGTTTCGGTAAGATTTTGGGCGATATTGCCAACTTGTTTGATATTTTCCAATTCTTTTGCAAGCAGGGAGAATTGGTTCCTGTTGATAATAAGCTCCCCGATCAGGTTCATCAAATGATCCAACTTTTCGTGCTCCACTCGTATAGTGGTACTGCTCTTGCTTTGTTGTGACTGCTGGGGCTGGGATTGAGAGGCTTTTTGCTTATCTCCGTTTTGTGCCGCTTGCTGTGTACTTGCCTCAGGTTGGGCCTTGCCGGGTTCCGGATCCTTGGCTTCCGGAACCTGGATTTCTTCCGTGGCCTCAGCTTCCTTTTCCCGGGGTTCAACTGCTTGTTCGGTTGCCGGTTCTTCTTGATTTTGTTCCCCTTGGAAGGTTTCTTCCCTGTCTTCGGGCTTTGATTCCTGGGAAGCAGTAGTGGCTTTTTCCTGGGGAACACCCTTGATCCTGTTGATCTCTTTTGTAACCATATTCTGCAGGATCTCTGCCTCTTGTTCCAGAATGGGCAACAAGAGGCCAAACCCCTGCTCAGAATTCCTTCCCTGATCCACCAAGTTTGCAGTTGTCTCTGCATAAGTCCTCAGTTCCTCGAATTCCATATACGAACTTGCATTTTGAATGCTCAAAAAAGAGCGATAGAGACCATCTATGTAATCTTGCTGGGAAGTATCCTTGTTCAGGGTGTTTATGGCCAGAAAAATATTGTCGAATTGTTGCTCCATGGTTTGTTGAAAAATCTTGAAATCTTCAGGATCAATTTCTTCCTCTTGAATCTCTTCTTGTCCCGAAGCGGCTTCGCCGGGTGCAGGCCCTGTTCCTCCCTGGTCTTTTCCTTCCTCTACAGGCAATGCCTCCTCCAGACCCAGGGAAGTTAATTTGTTTAGGATATCCGCAGTATCCAGCGGGATCACACTGGAAGTTTCCTGATCAATTGCGTTGATCAATTCCTCCAGAAAGTCCACGACCTTCAGCAATACATCTATTACAGAGGATTCCGGAATTTGTTCAATATTGCGATAATGATTCAAAAGTGTTTCAGCTGCATGGGTTACTTCGTTCAACTCCTTATATCCTATCAAGCCGCTATTTCCTTTTAAGTTGTGGAAATACCTGAACACATCGTCCAATAAATCGGTGTCTTCCGGGGATGATTTTTCCAATCCCAAAAGGGCAGAGTTGAGGTTGGATACAATCTCAGTAGCTTCTTCCAAAAAGTCGGAGAGGTGTTCTGGACTGATAACAGATAATTTATAGGCCTCCTGACTAGGATTAGTAGCAGTATTATTTTCAAGTCCAGAGTTGTTACTTACTTCTTCCGGGGTGTCCTGTTTGGGCGGGGTTTCCGGATTTGGGCCCGTTTCTTCGGCTTTTTCCGTGGATTCATCGGGTTGAGAGCCTTCAACCCCTTTGTCACCCTCTTGGATAATATTCTCCAATCCAGAAATAAGGGATTGGATTTCTACATCTCCCTCCTCTCCATTTTGTTCCAGGTTATTGAGCATCTGATTCAAGGCATCGGTGGAACTCAGGATAAGGTCCATGATTTCAGGAGAATTTCTCAATTGCCCTTTTCGCAGAACATCCAGGACGTTTTCAGCTTTATGCGCCAATTTGTTGATTTTATTGAAGTTCAAAAACCCGGAAGCACCTTTTAGGGAGTGTATGGGGCGAAAAATGTCGTCAACTATTGACAAGTTTTCGGCATTATTTTCCAATTCAACCAACTTGGGTTCAATAACTTCCAAATGTTCCCTGGCTTCGGCTAGAAAATCGGCTAGGATTTCTTGATCTACCATTACATGAACCTACTTAAATTTTTTATAATTTTCAGTTTGCATTTTGAAACATACTACAGATTCTCAACTTCCAAGCAACATTTTGGTGTTCCGCAGGAGTTTTTCCGGAGATGCGGGTTTAACCATATATAAATTCGCACCCAGATTCATTCCGGTTTGAATATCTTTTTCCTGTCCTTCGGTACTTAGGACAATAATGGGCAAATCCCTGTAAATTTCCTGTTCCCTGACGTTCTTTATAAAAGTGAAACCGTCCATACGGGGCATATTCACATCACAGATTATCAAGTCTATCTGTTCTGTGGAATACAGCTTTTCCAGTCCATCCAGTCCGTCTTCCGCAGAAATCACCCGAAAACCGTCTTTCTTCATGATAAAGGCTACAAGATTGCGGACTGTTTTGGAGTCGTCAATAATTAGTATATACTTTGGCATGTGAGACCTCTTGAAAACCGATTCCTTGAATAAATAGCAAATTATACCTTATTGCATAATTTTGTCCACTATTTCCTTTATAGAGATTATCCCGATCAAATGTTCACCTCTGATCAGACCACTTAGAAACTCTTTACCACCACCTGTCAAATAGGGGTCCAAAGTCCAATCTATATCTTTTTGTTCAATATTGTGCATTGTTGTAATACGGTCTACCATTACACCTATTTGTAAATCCTGGTAATATCCCACGATTATGAAGCCGCATTGATTCGCGTCAAAATCGGTCTTGCCCAATAAATAGGCCAGATTAACCAGGGGAGTGAGTTTACCCTTGAGATTGACCACTCCCAATAAATATTCAGGTGTTTCAGGTAGTTCTGTTGGCTCCACTCTCTTTATAACTTCTTTTACGTCTGAGATGGGAATTGTATATTCCTGATTTTGCAAGTAGAAGCCCACCAATTGAATAGTGTCCCGGGAACTTATCTCCTGCTCCTCTTGGGCTTTACTTTTCTCCGCTTGTTCCTTCTCCCCATGGCGACTTTCTTTTGCATATTCTTTTTCTTTGGTGGGAGAGGGTTTTTGTTCTTTATCCCTTTCCGGTTCGCTTTCAACAATCCCTTGTTCAATTTCCGGAGGGGATTCAGTTGCGGTCTTTTCCCCAAAAGAGAAGGCAGTCGTCGGTTCCTGGACCTTATTTAGCTCCGCTCCCTCTTCACCGGTCAAGTATTTCTTTATAAATTCCTGCTCCATGGAGTTCAGTTGTGAATCTCCCGGCTTTTCATCAGGGGCGACCACATTTTCTTCCAAGTATTCTTCTGGTTTTTTCATAATTTTTTTATCTCTTTGGCCAGTTGAATATATTCCAAGCATCCCCTGGTTTTGGGGGCTATTTCATATACTACTTTTCCTTGCGCACTGGCTTCACGAAATTTCGTATCTATGTTGATGATAGTGGAGAAGATCCTGTTCCCCAATTTCCTGTTCAAAAGTTCGAGTACTCTTCTGCACGCGGCTATTCTCCTATCGTACATAGTTGCCAATGTACGATAGAAAATCGGTTCAGACAAGGCCTTGTTTAATTTATTAATGGTATCGAAAATAAGCCTAAGGCCGTGCAAAGCCAAAAACTCTGTTTGAATCGGAATAATCGTCAAATCCGCCGCAACTAGTGCATTGACCAACAAGACACTTAATTGCGGAGGGCAATCCAAAATTATATAATCGTATTCCGAAGTTATCAATTGCAAATTTTTTTTTAATATAGTGCCCTTGCCTTGGCTATTCTTTAAATCCACTTCCAGGTCTGACAAACGAATATCGCCGGGTATGAAATCAAAATATAGCCTCTCTTCACTGTATATCAGTTTACTGAGTTTATCCCAATCAATGTTGTTTTTGATCAACTCAAAACTGGTGTTTTCGATTTGTTCCGGATAATAGGCTAAATGAATAGTGGCTGAAGCATGCGGATCAAGATCTATAACCAGGGTTTTGTATCCCAATCTGGAAAAAGATGCGCCCAAATTAAGCGATGTCGTGGTCTTGCCGACCCCACCCTTTTGATTTGCCACAGCGATTGTTTTTATATTTTTTTCCGGCATAAATAGTTTTGTTGAAAACGTTCAGCAGTTCCTGCATTCACAATTCAGGATCAAATATTCGGTTTGTGAAGATAGGGTGTTTTCCTTGCGCATCTTGGAAACAACTCATTTCATTTCGGATTCCAGCAGTTGATACAGGGCCCTCCAATCGTCCTCGTAAACATCCACGAATTTTATTCCCAGTTGGTATTTCTGCAATGGGATTTTTTCCTCGGTCCTTGCAATCTCACCAATAGCCAAGACATTCTGGCCTTCCGAACTCTCAAAGACCTTGAAATAACTGGGATGAAACTTGTTCAAACGCGACATGTAAATCCTGACCTGGACTTTTTCCTGGGGTTCGAATTTTTGGGGAGATTCGATCAGTAGTCCACCTGCACTTATATTGATACATTCCACGGTATGTGTTTTTTGAGCATTCAAGGGATAAACAAATTTGCTCAAATCCACTCTTATATTCTTGGGCATACGTACATATTCTCTACGTTCATTGTTTGAATCCATTATCCCTCCTTTTTATAAATTATTGCACCGGAATAATAACAAGGTTTGAACACCCTGGAGATATTGTGCAAAGATTCAGAATGGCCAATAAATAAATATCCTCCATAGTTCAATTTGTCGTAGAATGCATTGATCAGTTTGATTCTCACTTTATCCTCGAAATAAATGATTACATTCCGGCAAAAGATTATGTCTGATGTTTCTACTTGCTTGATCTGGGAACTATTATTCAGGTTCAAGGTGGAAAAAGAAATATATTTTTTTAATTCCGGAATGACCTTGTACTTACCGTCTTGTTGTTTAGCAAAATACTTGTCCAAATATTCCTGGGGAGTGTTCCTCAAGGTGTAACTAGTATACACACCTTGTTCAGCTTTCTCGATAACATTTGAGGAAAGATCGTTTGCATATATCTTTATGTCCCACTGTTTTATCTGTCGGCCCAATACTTCGTATAACATCATGATCAATGTATACGGTTCTTCACCTGTAGAACATCCTGCCGACCATATCCTCAACTTGTTTTGATCTTGTTGTTTTTTTTTCTGCAATATCTCTGGGATAATATTTTTTTGAAACACTTGTAGCTGCGGACCATTTCTGAAGAAACTGGTCTCATTGGTCGAAATGACCGCGTATAAGTGATTCAATTCACTTTGCTTGGAAGAATCGTATTTCAGGAAAAAATAGTATTCCTCAAAGGAATTTAAATTCAATTCCCTGAGTCTGTTTATCAGTCTGTTCTTTAATAGATACTTTTTGTTGTCCCCGATATATATACCGGTCTGTTGAAAAATAAAATCGCGCAGCAAAAAGAATTCTTGATCGTATAGCTCCACTTCCCTAGTATTATTTTTGGATTTGTAAAAAAAAGATGACATTTAAATTCCCGATGTTAACATGAAAAAAGTATTAAGTTTTATGGTGTTAAGGTTTTAAGTGTAAAAAGAAATTTTCTCGCTACTTCCTAGGCGAGATTGCCCATGCTTCGTTGTACCCGTCAGTGCATGGGAGTTTAGTATCCCCCAAAATGAATTTTTACGGGTTTTATTCCCGGACCCTGCAACCCTTGGCAATCATTCCCTGCATATTTGGGAGAAGGCTTCTTCAGCGGCATTTTGTATGTCCGGATTCTCATCGTTCAACAATTCCAGCAACTTTCGACACGCTTTCCTGCCTCCTACACTACCCAGTGCCTCAATAGACTTTATCTTGACCAGTTGAGTGGAATTATCCAACAGTTCTATCACCTTGTCCACATCTGTTAAACAACCGTTTTTGACCAGATCATCCAAAGTCCTAATAATAACCCAGTCATCGGGGTCCTGCAATGTTTCCAGCAAACAATTCCTGACCTCTTGGGAATATTGAAATTTTCCCAGGAGATCAACTGCAGTCAAACGAACATCCTTGTTTTCATCCCTCAACTTGGTAATAAAATCATTTAATATATAATCGTTTGCCTCATCCACAAGCTTTGCCAATGATTCCAGAGCAGTCTTGCGCACCTCGGCAACTTCGTCATGCAGGGCGGGCCTGATATCTTCGATATAAGCCTGATCTCCCAATTCCCCGAGGGCATATATTCCCATGAGCCTGTGCATTGTATTGGAACTATCCAGCATCTCCCTGAATTTGGATTTTACTCTTTCAGTGTTCAAAGCCAAACAGGCATCCAGAGCAGTTTCCTTTACATCGTCAAAGTGATGGTCCAAAAAGCTAAGCATCATGTCTGTAGCTTCTTCACTCTGAATACTGTGACCAAAAAAGTACAAGGCATTTTTGATCACTGTCCCGTCCTCGTGATCTTTTAAAATATTCCAGAAAAGATCTTTGACTTCTTCGCTACCTGTTTTGCTCAAAGCGTTGCTAATATCCCTCTGCAAGTCCCTGTCTTTATTCCAAAATACATCTGCCAGCAATTTGTTGACTTCGGAGCCCTCTACCCCGAGCAGGACCTGGATCGCCCTTGCGGAGGGAATTTCATCACCATTGTAAACTGCCTCTTTTAATGACCCGCTTATAGGCATCGATCTCAAGGTATCAATTATGGTCTCCATCCTCTCGTCGTCTTTCCCTTCCTCCAATGTCAACAGCAACTCAAAGATCGCTCCAGATGCCTGCTCATTGCCAATATTCCGTAATCCTTCTATTGCTGCAGTCTGCACATCCTCGTCCTCGTCTTCCAGAGCAGTTAAGAGGTAATTCTGGAATTGTTCCTTTTCTTTCGGGTTTAAAAGGGATAAAATCCTGCTGCCCAATAAATTGACCAAGGCTTGAACTATTTTGTTTCTCAAGGGTATGTTCGAGGTATCTATTTTCTGCAGCAGAAAAGGAGCAACCTTTATATCACTCATACTCCCCAAGGTTTCAATGATCACAGAATCAATTAATTCCGAATACTTGCCCAGGGCATTGGTTAAAGCCTTTATCGAAGATTCGTCCTTGATCTTGTTAAGGGCTTCTAT
>CAJXKR010000117.1 GCA_913055815.1 uncultured Desulfohalobiaceae bacterium
CGAATACTTTCGTTGCGAGAAAAGTCTTATTCTACACCTTAAAACCTTAACACTCTAAAACATAAAACTTTTTTCATATTAACTTCTTTCAATTCTAACAGCTACGGTAACTTACAACCTACAACATACAACTTACAATTTAATACTTATAACTAATTCTTGTAATTGTATGCGGATATTATGTCCCAGGCATCTTCCGCGGACTCGACAAAATGGAACAAGTCCAGGTCCTGTCGGGAAATGGTGCCTTCTTCAACCATACCTTCAAAATTTAATATTTTTTTCCAATATTCCCGGCCGAACAAGATTATGGGAAAGGGTTTGGTCTTTTTGGTTTGAATCAGGGTGAGTGCTTCAAACATCTCATCCAGGGTGCCGAAACCGCCCGGGAAAATCACCAGTCCTTTTGTCCGGAACAGGAAGTGCATTTTCCTGGTGGCAAAATAGTAGAACTGGAAGCATAATTCAGGGGTTATATATTGATTGGGTTCTTGTTCGTGGGGAAGTACGATGTTCAAGCCCACTGACTGGGCCCCCGCATCATAGGCACCTTTATTTGCAGCCTCCATTATTCCGGGCCCTCCGCCGGTAGTAATCACCATTTTTTTATCCGGATTGTTGTTGGAGACGATTTGAGCCAATTTCCAGGCCTGCTGGTAATATTTGCTGTTTTCCAGGTCCCTTTTTGCCAGTTGGAGTTTTTTGGAAAGCTCTGCATTGTCGGGATTGGCATCGAATTCCCTTTGGGCCTTATCCAGATGTTGGCGCGCGGTTTCCGGTTCCATTATGCGTGAACTCCCGAAAACCACAATCGTGGAGCTAATCTTGTAGTCCCTCAGGATCAGTTCGGGTTTTAATATCTCCAGTTCTATCCGAAAGGGACGAAGTTCGTCCCTGAGCAGGAACTCCTTGTCAAAAAAGGCTAGAGTGTGAGAAGTGGAAGCCTCTTGAGGGGATTCCTGATCCTGGTTTTCTGTTTCAGGATTGTGTTCCGGTCTTTGACTCATTGTATCTCCTGTTCGGGATAAGTATGTTGTCGAAATGCGGGGTGCTGTCGGAGCAATGTTATTGTCACCGGCTACTTCCCTAGAATCGCTTCAATATTATCCCGGATCTTTTTTCCTTTATAGCTGTCCAATTTAAAGGGATAATCTGTATGGGAACTGATTCCCTGGTAAGTATTTTGCTTGTCCCCTTGCTCAAGGTATAATTGCAGAAAATGTTCACTGCTACCTTGCAAGGTAACTTTAAAATCAAATGAAGTCATTTCTTTTTTCAGATTTTTTTGGTAATAGGAGGAACATTCCAAATTCCGGAGCTGGTTCAAGAGGTCCTTGACCTTGTCCTCTTCCATTTTTTCCCCGGATGCGTCTTCCCAGTATGTTATTTCCTGTTGGGATTCCCCGGGCTGTTTGGTGTTCTTTTGAATCCTTTTTTTTCCTGAGTTTTCCAGGATCAGGGAATCAATTTCATCCTTGGAAAACGCCAACACTGTTTTGTTCCTCAATTCGTCGGCTGAGAGTGCGAAATCCCTGCTTATGGATGTTTTTGCAAGGTATACCCTGGGATCGTCCCTTAATCTGACATAATTGTTATTGTATCCGGAAGCCCCTTTCCCGATCTTTATCTTTCTTAGCAACTGATTCGAATCGTCGTATGCCTGGATAGTAAGACACTGGGAATCGTTGAGCTTGTAGCGCTCGTATTTCCGGGATTTTGAGATCAGGGTGCCTATATCAGTCTCACCGATCGTGTCCAGTATTTTTTGTACCTTGTCTTTTTTTGCCCGGAAATCCTTTTTTGCTATATACCATTTCCCATCCCTGTTTTCCAGGGAAATATCGGATTTTGAGCTGTTCAGGTCCAACCTGGCAATATCCTGGGAGTCTATTTTTTCCGGATTGGGCAATTCGTAATTGATCCGGTTGGATTTGTAGTTCCAAAGGTAGATACCCAGAATAATAATCAGAAATACCAAGATCAAGTATTCTTTCTTTATTCTCATGACTTACCCCGTTATCTGAAGAATTCACGTTTGCAAGATTCAAGCGGAAAATTTCCTCTGGATGGATTTCTTTCTCCTGTTCCTTACCAGCCAAACTATCAGGCCGAAGACGAACACCAAAACCGGGAGTCCCACTATATTGAACGTTTTTACAAAGGTCCTGCCTGCCTCGGACATTTCGGGCAGAGGGGAGAACTCCTGTGTCTTTGCCCGGAGTTCAGCCATGGCAGCCCTGTTGTTCAGGGCATCCAGCACATTCATGACGAATATGGAATTCTGGGAGTTGCCCTGGGGATCTATAACCGAGTCGCTCAGTATTTGCGAGGATCCGATCACGAATATTTTCCCGGGTTCTCTGCTCTTGCCGATGATGTTTTCAGTTGAGTTTACCTTGGACTGCAGGACTGTACCCTTTTTGTCCCTGCTTTGTTCTTGGTCTGCAGAAGTGGCGTTTTTCTCCCTCTTAGGAATCGATTTTCCCTGGAAATAACTCGGGAATTTGCCTTTCAGGTAATAGGCCAGCGGCCTGGGATGCTGTTTTTCCGGGTCCTGGGGCGGATTGGCAAAATAGGGGTTGAATTGGATCCTGGAACTGGGCATGGTCCAGGAATTTTCGGAAGAGGTGAACAGTTTGCTTGCCTGCAAGGAGTTTTCCTTGATAGTTGCATTTTCCAACCTTACCGGCGCAGTCTTTAAACATACAAGCCTGCTCAGGTTCTTCATGAATCTGGGTTTCTGGTTTATGTTCTTGTTCTTTATGATCGGGGCGTAGTAAATAGGCTGCTTACCTCCCCTGTTGCTCCTTGCTGATCTTGAGAGGTCCTGCTCAAAGCAGTTTTCATCCAGTACAACAGAGTCCTGTATGTCTACGCCATAGTGATTGAGCAGCTTTTCCAGCCCGGTGGAGAGGGAGGTGTAGCCCTGTCTTTGGCGTCTGCGCAGGGTGTTTTGCGCTCCGGCGGATTCTTTTTTGTAGCTGTCCAGAAAGATTGCCAGATTGGTGCCCCGCATCAATGCCTGGTCTATCTGGAAGAGTTCAAACTCGCTGAATTCTTGTTTGGGACCCGCAATAACCATGGATACAAGTCCTTCTGGTATGCCTTGTTCCAAATCTATTTTCTGTAGATTGTAGCTGTCTTTTGCCAATTGACTGAACGAGGCCGCGGAATTGCCCCTTTGTTGGCCGCCCCTGCCTTGAGGGGAGAGATCCAGAGTGCCGGCGCTGGTCAAGTAACCCAGGTTTTCGTTTATCCCCAGCAGGGTTTTTAGCTGGCTATCGATATCCTTCTTGAGCTTTTCCTTTCCCATCAGGCTGTACTGGGTCCCCAGCAGGGGAACGCGCTGCACGTTTACAGGAAAGATGGTCCTTGACTTTTCATTGTGTTCCAGGACGATACCTATTTTCCCGCTTCCGGCAGCAATATTTTTTTCAGGAACAGATGGCCATTGCAGTTTTTGCAACTGGTATTTATCCCTCTGGGAATTTCCGGTTTCAAGGCTGCCGGATTGGATGTTCTGAAATTTCAGTTTCTGATAGTTTTGGGTGTTCAGGTCGGAAACTATTTCCCGCACCGTGGAGGGGAGTTTTGCCAGGCCCTCTACTCCCAGTTGCGGCCCGATTTCCTGCAGTTTGTCCGCAAGGAACAGTTTTACCTCGACTTTTTCCTCCAGGTTGAGCAGGGCGCTGACTTTGTTTTTTAGATTTTGCATGGAGGAAGTGAGCTTGTATTCCAGCCTTTCCCTGGAATTTATGGCAGGGATCTTTTCCACGGTGTCCCCGTGGATTATCACCAGTCCCATATAGGCGTTCTTGTACTTGATCTCGTCTTCCTGGATTGTCTTGACCTGCACCGGTGTTATCCCGTTGCTCCTGGCTTTTTGGACGTTCTTGTCACTGCTCGGATCCACTTGGTAGAACTTGTAATTGAAATTCCGGTTGGAGTGCAGAGCATATTCCTTCAACAGGTCCCGCAGGTATCTCTCGGTTGTGTTGTACGGAGACGGCAGGTCTTGACTGAAAAAGGCCTTGATGGTCAAGGGTTCGGACAGGGACTTTACTGTCTGCTTACTGATGCCGGACAGGGAATACTTGTTGTTCGCGGTCATGTCCGCCCTGAAAAAGAAGGTTGTAGCGGCCAGGTTAAGCAGGATTACTACTGCCAGGTATAACAGGAATTTGATTATTGCTTCAGTGTTTAAGTTCTTGATCATAATCAGCAGCCCCTTATTCTCTTGCTTGTAATAGCAAATGAGTTATATAAAGCCCAATAAAAATCAGACTGAGGAAATACAGGATGTCCCTGGAATCTATTATCCCCTTGGCAAAATTCTGGAAGTGATAATCTGCTGCAAAATACTGGACAAAGTTTAGGATGGACTCGGGGAAGAAAAACAGCATCTTGTCCACAATCGCCAGGATAAAGCAAAACAAGGTCCCCAGGATGAAAGCGATGATCTGGTTTTTGGTAAGGGCAGAGGTCAAGAGTCCGATTGCTGTAAAGGCTCCTCCCAAAAACAGTGCTCCGATATAACCTCCTGCCACAGGCCCCCAGTCCAGGTTCCCCATAAGGGATATGAACAAGGGATAGGACAGCGTGGGTAGCAGCATGGCGGCCACGAAGGTGATTCCGGCCAGGAACTTGCTTATTACTATGTCCCGAAGGGTCAGCGGGAGGGTTATCAGCATCTCGAACGTGCCCACGTTGAACTCTTCTGAAAACAGCCGCATGGTCAGGGCGGGTATTACAAAGGCAAAAATCATGGGCAAGAGCTGAAAAAAGGAGCGCAGGCTAGCCTGCCCCTGTACAAAGAAACTGCTGAAAAAGAACCATCCGGTGATTAAAAGGAATATCGCTATCACCATGTAGGCGATTGGCGAAACAAAATAATCCTTGAGCTCTTTGCGCCAGATTGCAGCTAATCTCCCCATACTAACTCTCCTGAGTCAATTCCTTGAATATGTTTTCCAAGGTTTGGGTTTGTTGATAGAATTCCAGTAATGTCCAATTGGTGTTTTTAATGGTTGCGTAGATCCTTTCCCTCAAGTCTTGATCCGGGTGGCAGCGAATCTGGAAATGCAGGTGATCGGATGGATCGTCCTGTTTGGTTTCAATATTCTGTACTCCTGATATGCGGGAAAGTATAGAGCTTACTTCATTTTGGTCCGCGTTTTTCAGGCCCAGATGGATTGTGGGGCTGAAGTTGCTGCTTTGTTTCAGTTCCTGCGAAGTGCCGTCAGCTACTACATTCCCCTGGTGGATTATTACCATGCGGTCACAGGTTGCTTCCGCCTCGCTCAAGATGTGAGTGGACAGGATAACTGTTTTTTGTTGGCCGATTTCCCTGATCAGGTTCCTGATCTCCAGTATTTGATTGGGATCCAGCCCGGTGGTGGGTTCGTCCAGGATCAGGATTTCCGGATCGTGCAACAGGGCGTGCGCTATCCCCAGGCGCTGTTGGAATCCCTTGGAAAGCTCACCTATATTCTTGTGCATCACGCTTTGCAGTCCGCACTGAGCAATGACTTGTTTTATCCTGGATTCAGCGAATCCTTTGTGCATGTCTCTGACCTGTCCCAGGTAACGCAGATAGTCGTATACCAGCAGGTTCTTGTACAGGGGAGGGGTTTCAGGTAGATACCCGATCAATTGCTTTATTTTTAAGATGTCTTTTGTTAGGTTGAAGTTCTTGATCTGGACGTTGCCAAAGGTGGGACTCAAATATCCGGTCAGGATGCGAAGGGTGGTGGTTTTGCCCGCTGCATTGGGACCGAGCAGGCCCACGATTTCTCCTTGGTTGATTGTGAGCTCGATGTTGTTGACTGCACATACTTCCTGATAATATTTGGTAAGTCCCTTGATATGTATCATATGATTACCCTGGTGCAAGATCTAAAAGATTTAAAATCCAAGTATTGCGGCTTGATTTTATTGTGAATTTGACAAATCTATTTCTCATGAGAACTCGGTTTTTGTCAATAGCTAGTTCCCATCCGGAAATTCCTGATTTCCGGATATGGAAATAGTAAATTTTCAATTCGGAAAAAGGGCAGTTTCCGGATGGGAACTAGCTAAGGGAGCGGGTTCGGGAAAGAAAGCCCAAACCTGCACAAGAGTGGAGCGGCGTACCGGGATCAATTTTTGAAAGCTTCTTGGAGTGGAATACTATGCAAGAAAAAGATAGATCGGTAGTCTTGAGCGTGGCGGGTTCGGATCCCTGCGCAGGGGCCGGAATCCAGGCCGACCTGAAGACCTTTGCAGCCCACGGGGTCTATGGCTTGACAGCCATCACTGCCGTTACTGTTCAAAACACTCAGCAGGTATATCAAGTGCAGGAAATGCCATCCAACCTGGTTTACGAGCAACTCCTGCGGCTGTTTGAGGATGTCAGGATAAAGGCGGTAAAAATTGGAATGGTTTACAGTCTTGAGGTTGTCAAATCCATTCAAATGATTTTAAATGAATTTTCCGTTCCGGACTTGGTAGTTGATCCGGTGATGGTATCCACTAGCGGACAACAACTTTTAAAAAAGGATGCCAGGGAGTCTTTGCTGAATGACCTTTTTCCCGGGGCAACGTTGGTTACCCCCAATATCCGGGAAGCAGAGGTTATAACCGGCAGGAGTCTCGAAAGATGGGAGGACGTGGAACAAGCAGCCTCAATTATCCTGGGCCTGGGTTCGGAAGCCGTGGTGATAAAAGGGGGAGGATTCGAGGATAATCCGGGCTCTGATTTTTACTGCGACCATTATTCCTCACAAACCCTGAAGAGCGAGTACGTCGCATCGTCGACTCCGCACGGCACCGGTTGCACATTTTCCTCAGCCATAGCTTCCAACCTGGCCATGGGATATGTTCCGGATCAAGCGGTTCAACTGGCCAAGGAGTATATTACCGGCACTATCAAAAGGAGCCTGCGAGTCGGAAAGGGAAGGGATGTTCCGGATCACTGAGATCCTGAAACTTTGGCGGCAATCTCGGCCCCGTCCCTGCCTTGGCAGGGCGGGGGGAGAAAACCCTAACACTTGAAAACTCTATAACTAATAAGTAGGTATAAGCATGGAGACTATGAATCCCGAACTGAAAACTGCCTGCGATACTTATTTGTCCGAATTGGCTGAAAAGGAGGCACTGGATGCCGAGGAGATAAGAACGGGACTGCACTCCGGTACAATGGTTTTGTTGTACAATCCGGGGCATGAAAACTGTATTCCCACGTTGATAGGGCAGCCCGCCTCGGTCAAGATAAATGCCAACCTGGGGACATCCCCTTTTTTGATCGACCAGGACCTGGAGTTGTCCAAGGCCAGGTCAGCTGCGGACGCTGGTGCGGATACAATCATGGACCTGTCCACTGGCGGGGATCTGGATATCTCAAGAACAAGGTTTTTGCAGGAGATAGAACTCCCCTTGGGAACTGTTCCCATATATTGTGTTGCCCAAGAATATATTGCAGATGGAAAGGATCCCGCGGAGATGGGCGAGGATGAGTTGATCCGGGAAATCCGGCAGCAGGCGGAGCAGGGTGTGGACTTTATGACCCTGCACTGCGGTGTGACCAGGAGGGCGGTGCAGTTGGCCAAACAGGCGGACCGGAAAATGGGGGTGGTGTCCAGGGGTGGATCCCTGCTTGCCAGATGGATGGAGGCCAACGACCGGGAAAATCCGCTATTTGAAAGATTTGACGAGGTCCTGGAGGTTTGTGCCCGGCACAATGTGGTAATAAGTCTGGGTGACGGACTGAGGCCGGGTGCGGGAGCAGATGCCGGTGATAGCGCCCAGTGGGAGGAGGTGATAGTCCTGAGTCAGCTTGGCAGATTGGCCCGGGAAAAAGGTGTTCAGGTCATGATA
The DNA here is from genome assembly GCA_913055815.1 of uncultured Desulfohalobiaceae bacterium. GTDB lineage: Bacteria > Desulfobacterota > Desulfovibrionia > Desulfovibrionales > Desulfothermaceae > CAJXKR01. Next base: position 7,855 of record CAJXKR010000117.1, read on the forward strand.
GAAGGGCCGGGGCATGTTCCCCTGCACCAGGTGGAATCCCAAATTCAGCAAATAAAGAGGGTGTGCGACTATGCCCCCTTGTACGTGCTGGGTCCTTTGACTACTGACATCTCGCCCGGCTACGACCACATAGGCGGTGCCATCGGTGGAGCCCTGGCCTGCAAGGCTGGAGCGGACTTTTTGTGCTACATTACTCCTGCGGAGCATTTGACCTTGCCCAATGAATACGATGTCTGGCAAGGGGTAATGGCTTCCGCGGTTGCGGCCCATTCCGCAGAGGTCTCCCTGGGCCGTCCCGCAGCAATAGAAAAGAACAACCGGATTTCGGAGGCAAGGAAGGCCCTGGATTGGGAATCGATTGCTGACTATTCCCTGGACCCGGGGATGGTTAAAAAGCGCAGGGAGAATTTTGCATCCAAGGAAGAGTGTGCCATGTGCGGTGAGTTTTGTGCTGTAAAATTGTTCAGCTAAAGGCAACAACAGCCTTGGAATCAATTTTGAACAGGCGGGAATGTTTGTGGGTAGCTCCGTAGTTTTGCTTTAAAAATTTATAACTATTTAAACGCTTGATGTTCAAGTTTTCATTAAATTTTTGATTTTATTTCTTGATCCAGTTGGTCAAGATTGCCCGAATTTCGAGATTCGATATTCTTGATCCAGTAGGTCAAGATTGCCCGAATTTTATTCCTGCAACAAGAAAAAATTCGGGCAATCTTGACCTACTGGATCAAGAAATACAAACAGCTAATTAAATTCTAGAACAAAAAAGCCGTGAAATGGTAAGTTTGTACCAAATAATTTGAAATATCAAAGTATTATAGCAATACAAGGCATTTTGTTCAGGGAATGATGAATACAAACTTCAAGCTATGGGAGTGCTTGCTGCAATGTGCGCTCACAAATTCGACCCCAACAAATGCGGGATACTGGATGATCCGAGCAGGCGCGAACGCGAGGATCCGGATCAGATCTGGGAGCTGATCAACAAGCAGGACCCAGGGGTAGTGATTGACCTGGGTGCTGGAACAGGTTTTTTTTCGTTCCATTTTGCACGCAAATTGAATGCCTGGGCTACGATCTGTTCCTTTGACATTTCCCTGCAAATGTTGAAGAAATTGATGTCCCACAAGATAGAGAGTCTCCACAATGTCCATCCAGTTCAGACCGGAGAGGAAGACATACCTGTAAAAAACGCTTGTGCGGATCTTTTCATTATGTCCAACCTGCATCACGAGCTGGATAACAGGGACAAGGTGTTGCAAGAGACTTACAGGGTGTTGAAAACAGCCGGCAAAGTGGCGATATGGGATTGGAAAAAACAGGACATGGACAAGGGACCACCCCTGGACAAGAGGATATCCGGGAAGGTAATTGAAGATGAATTGAGTAAACATGGATTTGTTGATGTTGTGTTCCACGACATTTTGCCTTATCATAACTTGTTTACCGCTTTAAA
>CAJXKR010000118.1 GCA_913055815.1 uncultured Desulfohalobiaceae bacterium
CTTGGCCTCTTGTATACCCAGTTTCTGACGTCTATCGTCGATATGGTTTACCATCTTTTCGGCCATGTCGTATGGATCCACGGCAAAGCCCCATTTACCCAGTCCTTGCTGTTCTAGACCCTGAAAGAGGTGTTGACTGAAATTTGTATTTTCAGTAACCGGATAAGTCACTCCGAATACAGTATATACTCCGGAGGCAACAAAATACTGACCGATACTTATGGCCTTTTCGCTCATCCATTCCGGGGCCGCTCCTGCTGCGGGAAGATCGGCTATACTCTCCCCCAGGCCACCTTCGTTAACCACTGCAGATGCAGCTATCAAGATCCGGCTATTGTCCACACAGGAACCTAGTCCCAAAACAGGCGGGATACCCACTGTCTCGCAAACTTCCCTGAGGCCGTCTCCTGCCAGATGTGCCGCCTCTGGAGTAAGTAGTCCCGCCTTGGCCAATGATATTTGTGAACATCCGGTCTGCAGGACAAGTACATCATTTTTGATAAGCTCCTTTACCAGTTCCACGTGCACCCAATCATGTTTAACCCGGGGATTGGTGCAACCGACAACACCTGCCAGGCCTTTTATACGGCCATTGATAATATTGTCGTTCAAGGGGCGGTAGGAGGCGCGGAAACTGCCTCCGAGCATATACTGGATGTATTCGTGGGAAAATCCGTGGACACCAGGATTTTTGTTGTCTGGTATCTCTATTCTGGCCTGTCTGGTTCTAAAACGGGTGATTGCCTTTACAACAATCTCGTCAGTAGTTTCCTGGGGATTGTCCTCTTCAAAATCCAAGTGATCGGTATTGTCGATCTTGCACCTGGGATTGGTGGTAAACAAATAAGTAGCGTAACATTTGGCCACTGTACTTAACCCTTGTTTGATGCACTGTACATCCACTGCCATGGCGTCTACAGCCCCGGTCACCAGGATAGCTTCAGTGGACATGAAGTTACCAGCATGAGGCACCCCGTGCCGCGAGAGCATCTCAGCACCGGAACAACACATGCCCACTAGATTTATACCCTTGGCACCTGCTGCTTTGGCTGCTTCAATAAGGCTGGGTTCGTTCACAGATACAAGCATTGTCTCAAACAGATTGGGTTCGTGACCGTGGATAATTATATTGACCATATCCTCCTTGAGGCAGCCCATATTAACGTCCGCTGTTACCGGGGAGGGTGTACCGAAAAGTATGTCCGATATTTCCGTAGCAACCATCGAACCTCCCCAGCCATCGGAGAGTGCAGTACGGTTGCATTGCTTGGTTATATTCTTGTACTCCTGATCTACTCCCATGTGCGTGCGGTGCATAAGTTCCATAATCTCCCGCATTGCACCTCTGGGGACTATTCCCAAGTTCCTCCATGTCTTCAGCGTTTCCGCAGGTACGCGTTGGACAAAGGGTACTTCTCCCTCTACCTGGGTGTAGGTACGCTCCAGTTCCTCGTACAGCTCCAGGGCAACATCCTGGATCGAACGCTCTTCTATTTGGATTCCCACTGATGCGGCTACCTCTAACAACTTGGCAGTATCTTTGATTTCGTAGTCAGGTATTTCCCCTTTGACCACCTTTCTGAACAAATCCAGCATGCTCATACCGTGGTCAGTATGCGCTGCTGCCCCGGCAGAAACCATCCTCCCGAAATTCCGGGCTTGAATGGTGTCAATCGTGGCCCCGCAAACACCCACTTTTCCGTACGGGTCCTTGGGATTCAATCTACAGGGACCCATTGAACAGTGCTTGCAACAGGCAGAATCAGCCCCAATGGGGCAGGCCTTCATAGTATCTGCACGCTCGAAGGCAGTCTCCACATTATCTTCCCGGGCCTTGTTAAGCATCTGCTTGGTAGAATCGCAAATACTCATTGAGTCGGGACTGCTCAATTTACTTTCAGTATTTTGAGTCTTTTTACTTTCCGCCATATTTGATCTCCTTTTTTGGGTTGAATTGATCCTGGATAAAGATCTGCCCTTTTGCTTACAATTAAAATTAAGGATTATCTCAATTTATATTCCCTATTATTAAACTATGAAAGGGTATATTAATCTTGTCAAGACATATTTAGCTAAGAATCAGGGCAAATTTTTTCTAAACCGAACTTGCTGTTTATATTTGATTTTTCTCTTGATTATAGGAACAAAATCCGGGCAATCAACTTAAAATCTAATATACTAATAAAATTTACTATTTAGTTGAAAAAGCCCGGAGCTAAAAATTTGCAGTAACAGCAATGCTAAACTTTCACGGTTTTCGGGGCCCAACACTACTGCGAAAGTTTTCTACTAAGCTTCTGAAATCACTTGTATATGTTTCGCTGTAGTCCTATTTATAAAAATAAATTAAAATCTAAAAAATTTTCTGTAATCTGTGGATTTTCATAGTTGACTATAGAAACAGGGTTCATTAGGCTACTTTGCACTTTAAAAAGCTCTGGAGCTGAACGATGCCTACACACGATCTTATCCCAGCAGCTCATACCATACCCCTGCACTGGGGCTGGTTGTACTTTTTTCTGATCTTGACCTTTTACCTGCATATCTTGTTTGTGAATGCCCTGTTGGGCACTGGCTTGATAGCGCTTTTTTACGAATTCAAACCCGGGAACAAAGAAAAAAATGCGGGAATAACCAGGATATTATCCAAAAAACTGATTTTTTTTCTGGCTTTTGCAGTGAATCTGGGAGTAGCCGCCCTGTTATTTCTGCAGGCTCTGTACGGACAATTTTTGTACGTCAGCAGCATACTCCTGGCAGTATACTGGCTACTAACAGTATTTTTGCTCATTACGGCCTATTACGGGGCCTATGTATACAATCTGCGCCACGAAAATCTTTTTCTAAGTCGTAAATTCCTTATCCTGGGTATTGTATTGCTCCTTTTAAGCGTGGCCTTTATTTTTAGCAACAACATGAGCTTGATGCTTAGGCCGGAAAAATGGCCAGAATACTTCAACCACCCTGGAGGAACATTTCTCAACCTGAATGATCCCACACTCCTGCCCAGGTATCTACATTTCTTGACTGCCTCGGTGGCTGTGGGAGGCTTAATTCTTGCCATTTCCGGAAAATGGAGAAAAAACCTCTCCGGCAATATTGCTCAAAGTTATTTGAATGCGGGAATGAGATTTTTCACCGCAGCTACTTTTATTCAAATCATACTGGGATTATTGTTCTTGATAAGCCTGCCCCAAAAAATCATTTGGGAATTTATGGGGGGAAACCTGCTCTATACTACAGTATTTATCTTCACCCTGGGTTGTTCGTTTCTGCTTCTTGTCCTGGGCACATTGCAGAAACTCTGGTCCAGTACAGCCACACTGCTGCTAACAATAATGGGAATGGTCTTTATGCGCGACTTTGTGCGGTCCATGTTTTTAGAAGATTACTTCCAATTAAAGGACCTAAAGGTGGATGCACAGTATTCTGCCTTTTATCTGTTTATAATCGCTCTGGCTTGCGGCACCGCCTTGATAATTTATATGTGCAGGAAGTGCCTGAATACGTCGAGCAAGGAGTATTAGATCATGCACTATCCGGTTTGGGAGCTGTATTTTGCCGGTGGGGGCCTACTCATAGCAGTAATCGCTATACTGCATGTTTTTGTGGCCCACTTTGCAATCGGAGGCGGACTCTATCTGGTTCTCACTGAAAGAAAGGGCCATAGAGAAAATTCCCAAGCTATTCTCGATTACACCAAGTCCCACAGCAAATTTTTCCTTCTCTTAACCCTGGTATTCGGAGGTATTAGCGGGGTGGGGATTTGGTTTACCATTTCTGTGCTCAGTCCCGGGGCCACTTCCGTACTTATCCACAAATTCCTCTTTGCCTGGGCTACCGAATGGGTATTCTTCCTGGTGGAAATAATCGCCCTGTTTTTCTACTTTTATTATTTCGAAAAAATGAAATATACAGATCACCAAATAGTGGGGTGGATCTACTTCTTTTCCGCCTGGATGTCCCTGTTTTTCATAAACGGCATAGTCACCTTTATGCTAACTCCCGGAGAGTGGTTGCAAACTACTAATTTCTGGGACGGATTCTTCAATCCCACCTTCTGGCCCAGCCTGGTCTTTCGCAGCGCCCTGGCCTTTTCCCTGGCCGGAGTTTTCGGGTTTGCCACCTCGGTGTTCAGCAAAAACAAGGATTTGAACGATAAATTGCTACGCTACAACGCCAGCTGGCTGATTTTTCCGCTCCTGGCAACCGCTCCTGCCGGATACTGGTATCTGCATTCCACCTCTGCGCAAATCCAGTCCTTTATCCTGTTTAATTCTCCGGAAATCAGACCATTTATCCACGTAATTACCTGGGGAGGTGTGGCCCTGTTTCTGGGAGGTGTGTTAATGGCTGCCAAACTCCCAGGAAAGATAAAAAAACCCTTGGCAATAGTGCTATTAGCTTGCGCTTTGGTCTATACTGGTTCCTTTGAATGGATAAGGGAAGCAGCCAGAAAGCCCTATTTGATCCATCAACACCTATATTCCAGTGGCGTATACAAGGAAAACGAACAGGAATTGAGCACTCAGAGTTTCTTATCCACAGCTAAATGGACACAAACGCAGCGAGTAAACAACTCGAACTTGTTACAAAGCGGAAAAGAAATATTCAGAATCCAGTGCTCGAGCTGTCATTCCATAGGAGGTCCGATAAACAATATCCTTCCCCTTACCCAAAAGTTCGGGTTATACGGCATGGATTCTCAATTAGACGGTCAAGGCAAAATGCAAAAATACATGCCCCAGTTCTTGGGAACAGAACAGGAACGCCGTGCCCTGGCTGCCTATATTGTTAAGGAGTTGCAGGGCAAGGAAATCCAAAGTAAAGCAGCGCAAGTTTCCACCCGAAATTCTACGCTAAAAATACCCGAGTTCGATCCAGAAAACGATAGCTACGTACTTTTGGCCTGGAACGACCTGGGCATGAAGTATTATTCCCACACACTTCCCTATATAATGTTCGCACCCCCGGGAAACAGCCTAAACGCCCTACTGATAGAAAGAGGGAGTACCCCGCATATTGTCACCCAAGGGGTAACAATCAAATACACTATAGAAAACGGCTTCCGCGATCCTTCCTCTCAGAGTCGGTTTTGGGAATACGCCCCGGAGCTCTTTTCGCAGGATATATACCCAGGCACAGGATTGTCCGGATTCGGAATAAACGGCACAATGCAGGCGAACAAAACCGTTTTCCGGGCCACAAATGTTCCGGCAATCCCCATTTCCAAGGACAAGGAATTCAATCCTTACCCTGTATTCACCCTACGGGCATTGGACAAGGAAAACGGGGAACTCATCGCCAAGACCAAGACAGTGGCACCTGTATCCTCGGAAATGAGATGCGACAACTGCCACGGAGGCAACTGGGAGGGAAGTGCCGATATTGCCCCGAGCAAAAAGACATCCCTGGACATTTTGCGGGTGCACGACAAGAACAACAGGACAGATCTTCTCTCCAGGGCCAAAAACAAGAATCCGGTGCTGTGCAAGGATTGCCATAGCGATCTCAGACAGGGTGCCTGGAGTAAAGACCCAGAAGATTCAAAAATATTGAATTTTTCCGCTTCCATGCACGGCTGGCACGCCAACTATTTAACCAATAGGAACCAATCCGCCTGCTTTAATTGCCATCCAGCTTCCAAACAAGGACACACCAGAAGTTTCAGGGGAAGGCATTCGCAGAAGTTTTCCTGCGTAGACTGCCATGGAAGCATGGAGGATCACGCCATCAGTCTCTTGAAAGGAGCCAGAAGAAAGGGCAAAAAAGTGAAAAAGCTTATAAAACATTTGCAGCCCAGGATGGTGGACCGCAAAAAAGAGATAAACCCAAGAGATCCCTGGGTTCAACAGCCGGATTGCCTGAATTGCCACCCAAATTTCCAGCGTCCATCCGGAAATGTTACTGCCTTCAATACTTGGACCGCATCTGCAGCTAAACTCTACAGAAACAGGAGAGAAATGTCCGGGAATATAAACTGTGTAGCCTGCCATAGCAGCCCACACGCAATTTATCCGGCCAAGAATCTATTGTACAACGATTCCAGAAGCACTATACAGCCGCTGCAATATCAAAACAAGAACAAGACCATAGGTAGTAACAATTGTTCTCTTTGTCACACAATGGAAATGAGGTTTAATTATCATCACGCCAATATGATAAAAAAATAATTCGGCTCTACGTTTTTTGTATGCCCATATTTAGCTTGTAATTCTTACCCGGGTAAGAGACTGTCTTTTATTCCCGACACATCACTTCCATCGCTCATCATGCCGGTTATCCTGTTGAAATCCTTTAAGTCACCCAGCATAATACAACCTATTACTTGATTGTTATCAATAACCACTTTCTTGTATACCTCACCCCGGGAATAGACCTTAGAGTCAAATTTGTTCTCTATATCTATCTCTCCGGCTGAAGCCAGATCTATACCCACCACCTTCAACTTGGTGGACATAGTAGTTCCTTGATACTTGGTCTTTTCTCCGGCCATATTCAGGCCCGCGATATTTCCCTGTTCCATTGCAGGTGGCCAAATCCCGTACAAAGTGCCGTTCCATTCCGCAACATCCCCGGCGGCGTAAATATGGGGATCACTTGTCTGCAGATAGTCGTCCACTAGTATTCCTTTGTTCAATTCCAGTCCCATGGAGCTTGCCAGTTTGCTATTGGGCCTGACACCAGCGGAAAATACGGCCATTTCAGCGGGAATCTCCTCTCCGTTGTCCAATATAGCTGTTTCAACCCTATCTTCCCCTTGCAAACTTTTGGTCTTGACTCCCAATTTGAACTCGAATCCCATATTTTCCATATTCGAACGCAGCTTTTCAGCCCCTTTTTCATCCAATTGTCTGGGCAATAGACGGGGAAAAAATTCTACAACTGCGATCCTTTTGCCCAATTTGCGCAAGGCATTGGCAGTTTCCAGACCCAAAAGTCCTCCCCCGATCATAACAACATTATCCACACCCTGTGCCCATTTGGAAATCTCCCTGGCATTGTAGATATTGCGCAGGGCAAACACCCCTTGCTTGTCCGTCCCTTCAACCGGAGGAATAAAGGAATGGCTGCCGCTTGCTATAAGCAGTTTGTCGTATTCAATCTCTTTTCCACTACTTGTAGTTACACTCTTTTTCTCCGGATCCCCGCTTTCAACTTCAGTCTCTAGCAGAAGTTCAATACTGTTTTCTTCATACCAGGAAGGATTTTTAAGCTGCAGGCCTTGTTCTGATACTTCCCCGGCGATAAAGTCGTTCAACCTGATCCGGTAGTAAGGAGGCAAATCCTCCTGGGAAACCATAATGATTTCTGCTTGTGTATCAGTTTTTCTAATGTTTTGAGCAGCCGAGAATCCGGCTATTCCGTCGCCGACAATCACATATTTGTTCATAACTTTGTACTCCTGGAAATTTCTTGTACTAAGAAAATAGTTTGAGAAAAAATTAAGATCTTGGATAAAATCTTTTTGTGTGACCTTTTTCTATTCTGTCACAGGCCAAAATGTGACAGGCCACAAAAAAACACCCAACACTTCTAATTTTAAATGTTTAATACTAGGATATCAACTTTACCTATGAAAATCCTGCGCGCGGGGTATTTTTGAACTATTTATCGGAGATTCTGATGATTTTCTTAGCGAGTCACGTGGGGGAAACCCGACCGTGATAAGACTTTTCATTTGATATAAACCTAGATCTATGCAACTTCCAATACCAAAACAATCAGCATAAATAGAGAGTCGGGAGGGGGTAGGGATGCCCCCGCGTGACGAGCTTTAGAAAATCCAGAATCGGAGATTTTATGTGAAAAAATGCCCCGCGTGCAGGATTACTCATACCACTATAGATTTAAAATTAGAATTGCTGTAACAGCAAACAGCATTTCGGATGTAAAACTTATAATTTGAATTCTAGCCGTATTAAAAGGTAATTGGCATGTTCAAATAGCTTACACCTCCAACTCTTGTACGAACATATCAAGGCCTATCTCCATACTCCTGCCCTGCAGCCTGTATTCGGCAAGCGCTGGGTTGTAGTAGAGAAAATTTTGTTGCACCAGGTAGTGCAACTCTTCCTGCACCTCCTGTTTACCCGCGAAGTAGCCCTCATTTAATAATCTCCACAAGTTGGCCTCCTTTACAAATCCCTTGTCCTGAACATACTTGTCGATTTCTTTCAAAAGTTCTGTCCTGGGTACATCCAGGGCTGCATATTCCTCGAAATAGCTTCTGGCCTGGAGCATATATCTATGAACAACTTCCTGCATTTTCTTATCCGGCACTTGATTGTTTTTACATACCTTTAAAAATTGCCCCAAAACTGAAGAAATTTCCCAGATACTGCCCCCAAAGTGTTCCCAGATATATTCTATCTGGGTATCGGTTAATTCAAAGTCCTTGATTCTGGACTCCTTTTCCAAATTGGAAAGCCAGTACACTATATCCTCTTTGGGTAAATAATCTACTTCAAAGAGCTCACTTGTTTTTTTTAGTTTACTGTCATTGTACAACTTTTCTATAAAATAACCGTCTGAACTGGAAAGCAGGACATGGCACAAATGGCTTTCCTTGGTCATGGCCACGAAAAAATTGATCAATTCCTTGATTAGCTCCCTTTGCGAATTAAAATAAACAAAATCCAGCGCCTGCAGTTCATCAATAATTATAATTGGTTGAATATCCTGGTTGTTTAGTTCCATTAATTCCTTTTTCATTACATTGAAAGGATCCAACTGCCTGTCTTTTATTCTTTTCTGAGTTTCCACAGTCAGCCTAAAAACTTTTAAATTGTATTCCCGGGTCAGTATGGAATCTCTGTCTTCCGGGTCTTCTATCCGGAAAAATTGTTGCAGGAAGTCTTCATAACTGGATATAAGAACTTCCCGCAAATTAAAGTGCTTTACAGAATATTTGCTGGGATCACTTAAATACGTTTGTATAAAGTTATATATAAGGGTGGTTTTGCCACTGGATTTGGGACCGTAGAGAAACAGTATATAATTGGGAGCTTCACTTAACCATGTATTTAAATAATCTATTTCTTCTTGTCGATTAATAAAAGGAGCTATATTTTGGTATTGCATCAATTACCCCGGTTATATTTTTAATTACTTGAATTTGTTGCTTCGAATTTTAGATTTGATTTTTATTATAGAGTGGATCTCCTCCCCAGCAATTCTAATTTTAAAAATCGGGTATCCACTTGCCCAAACAGTTAGGGCAGACAGCGATCCTATTTGAGATTTTAAACCCCGAAGGGGTGACTTATATTAGCCCAAATCCCTGGGGTGTTAATGGTATT
>CAJXKR010000119.1 GCA_913055815.1 uncultured Desulfohalobiaceae bacterium
TTTTTCATGGATATTGCAGTGGCTGTAACCGAGTTACAGACTATGCCTAATTAATTGTTTTTTCCAATTCCTTTTTTTATTACAAAAAGATATTTAACTCCCATGATTTGCTATTTTTTATCAATTTTACTAAACAGCGTTTATATTTAAATCCTATGTTCACACATTTTTCCAAACCCATATCTATTTGTTGTTTAAGCAATAGGTCCAGAAATAATAACAGGACTAAAAAAAGGAGGTTATGAGGTTATGTGCAGAAAAAAAACCCCAAAAATTTTTTCCATGTGTACAATTTGTTTTTTATTAATTCTATCCTTTCCATTGCTTGCCTTTTCCAGCGATACACTACCTTCCAACGCCACAGACACGATAGATCAAAAACTGGAGGAGCTTAACATTGACGATGTGGCCATAAATCTGAACAAACGTATCAGCGTGCCCTATAACGAATATGCCGAAATTGAGGGTGTTGATCTGTTTGCCACGGTGATAAAACATAAAAGCCCTGTGGAAGAAGGTTCGGAAAACATCGAGCGACCCACAATCGTCATCGCCACTCCCTATCGCAGAGAGCTGATGGTCCTGCTATATCTCCCCTTGCTCAGACACGATTACAATATCCTGGCTTTCGACATCAGAGGCACCGGTTCCTCGCACGGCGGATGGGTTTCCTTCGGCCCGGCGGAACATTACGATGCCGCCCACGTAATAGACGAGTTTATACCTGCCCAGCCCTGGTCAAACGGAAAAGTCGGCATGATCGGTCCTTCCTACATGGGTATCACCCAAATGCTGGCTGCCGGCCAGATCGAAACCGATGCACAAGGGAACCCCGAGCATTTGAAAGCTATCTTTCCGATTGCAACCATGTCAGATGTATACAGGGATATTGCAGTACAGGGAGGCAACTTGAACCTGGAATTCATACCTACCTGGCTGGGAGGAGTTGACATACTGGGCGCACTTCCTCCCTTGTTATTCGCTGGTGAGGAGGATTTCCTGGATCCGGACCAGGAAGCCATCAACGAGGCCTTTGAGATGTGGGAAGAACACTTGCGGAATATACCTGTTACACTAGGCTGGATATTGAACGGGGATAATCTGGAAAAAAACGACTTTTACGATACCAAGTCCACCATGCTATACTGGCGGGACAAACCGGAAGATGGCTGGAATTTCGAAGACAAATACCCTCCGGAACTGGGATCGAATTCAATACCCGACTCATTGCCCACCTTTCTGACCGGCGGGTGGTTCGACATCTTTACCAGGGGCACTTGCAATGCTTACCAACACGGTCTCAAATATCACAGTGATTCTGACAAGGCCATGCTCATAGGCCCGTGGTATCATCTGGGTGCTTCACTGGGTATGGGAGTAAAGGGGCTTATGAATAGCGAAATCCCTGCAAGATGGTTCAACTGGAAAATAAAAGAAGGATCCGACCCATTTATGCAGCAATATCCTGTAATGCTCTATGTCATGGGTGAAAAACGCTGGAGAGCGGAAAAGTCCTGGCCGCTTCCGGAAGAAAGGACTGAAAAAGAGACATATTATCTTTCCAAATCCAAAGCCGACTCCATCTCGGGGGACTGGTTCAGTACCGCAAACTCGAACAACAATTACCAATTGGTAAAAGACGCCCAAGATTCGGATTACTACCACAACTTGTTATTCTGGTCCTGGCCCAAGGATGCACCTGAACTGCAACACGACCCTCTTCAATTGCACGGTTTGATATCCAGATCCTCCACCAGATGGCTAATGGGAGTTCCAGCACTGGGTTCCCAGGTATCCAAGCTTCTTCTTGACAAGAATATAGATTCTTCCATGCCCTGGGAGGACGAACGACTGGACGAAGTAGGGGCCCTCACCTTCACCACGAAAGAGTTGAAAAAGGACATCGAGATCGCAGGACCCTTGAAGTTGACCTTCTGGGCAAAGACAGACTTTACCAAGGAACTGAGCAAGGAGCAGCTAGACAAAGTGATTTCCAATATTGGGGATAGCTTGAACCTGGAGAACAACTCCATGATTGATCTCATGAAAAAAGACGATGTGCAATGGGTTGTGGAATTAAACGATGTCTTCCCGGACGGCAGGGCCAGGAACATCACTTCTGGATGGCTGAGCGCGGAAAACAGGCCCTACGATCCCAACAACCTCCGGTATATAGATCCGGAGTATACTGCCTTTGATCCGTTTTACGACAACTCCTATATAAACCCCAGCCCGATAAAGGAAAGCAAGGTCTACAAATATGTTGTGGAACTGTGGCCCACAGACAACGTATTCAAGAAGGGACACCGCATTCGTTTGTCCATCAGCGCATCCGACTTTCCGCATCTGTTTCCTGTACTACAGCCCTCTGAAAACGAGCTCGTCCTGGACGAAAATCACAAGGCCAAACTGGAATTCAAAACAGTCAATCAAAGCGGAGATTACAAGTGGGTAGACAATCTCAACGACTATATGCTAACCCACGAGAATTAATAGCGGATTCACTGCGTCGCGCCACAGGGGTGACGCAGTGAATTATCCTGTTTTCGCATCTATACTTTTCCCTGGCAACAGAACTAATACAAGTTATTTCGGCAGAATAGAATTAAATAAATCTTCCAGCAATTCTTGCAGAATTTTGTCCGGATTATTGGTAGCTTCCTGAAACACTCTACTGTTTAAAAGGCTAACAATACCATGCAGAGAAGTCCATAACTGCAGTGCACGAAAATCCGGATCCAAATCATCCCACCCCCGGCTTTCTGCGAGTTCCTGCAATACTTTGACTGCCAGATTCAAGACTTCCAGCCCCGCATTTTTTTCAGCCAGAGCCAGATGTTCTATTTCACTCCCTATGTAGTCGGTGTATTTGGGTGTATTTAAATTAAAGACTATGTCATAGTAATTGGGATTATTAAGTCCGAAATTTATATATCTTTGGGCCAATTCCCTTAACTTGTCATTTTCATCAATATCCTTGTAATAAACATTCTCAAATTCCCGATATATAAGTTCAAACCCCATTTTTTGAATAGCGAGATAAATTTCGTCCTTGTTTTGAAAGTAGTTGTATATATTGGCAGCTGTCATTCCAAGTTTCTTGGCCAGCTTGCGCATGCTGAAATTGTCGTATCCCTGGTTCAAGATCATATCCGCAGCAGTTTCCAGGATATTGGTCTTTATGGATTCCACTTTTTCTGTAGTATGTGCTTTTCTGGGCATACGGGATAGTTGCCTAAGTTAAAAGTTGACTGTCTTATCTATCAACAAGGATATTGGCATTGATATCTGTTCAAAACAAAATAAATACTTATTATTCAATTCGAATAATTGTCAATAATTAATGCAACAAGCAACATTCATGTTAACCCCCATGCTATGACGGATCCATCGAAACATGGGCAATCTCGTCCACAAAACTTTCGTTGCGAAGGTAATCTCTTAGTATTGGTTCTTCAGGCTTTTAGTTTCTTATTCTTACCTAATCACCTAATAAGATAACCTATCCACATTTATGAATCATAATTTTGAAGGCATTTTTCAGTACACTGTTAATGTGCAAGAATTGATTTTAAATTAACTAATTATTTTTATAACAAAAAAAAACGGGAAACTACTTTAAATTAATCTTTTTTTTTGTTAATTCTTATTAGTGCAACCCTTTTATCCTTGGATCTTTTTGTAAATAATATAAATAACATCCTTGCAAAACACATATAAATCCAGCAACAATGCTCAATTTTCATGATTATATAAAAGAGGATTTTCAAATCCCGTACGATTTGGAAAAAGATATCAGAGCAACCATCGATAATGGGTTCCGCTTGCTCAAGTTCCCTACAAGACTGGAAAAACGCTATCATCAGGATATCTTCCCCCTCCAGCAACAGAGATATTTCAAGCTCGGCATTTGGGCAATTTTGCTTTACAATCTGTTCATTTTCACTGATTGGTTCATGATTCGGGATATATATTTAACTGCCTGGATTACAAGACTCGGTATTTGCACCCCTCTTATGGTCTTTGCCCTGTTTATGGTCAATTCCTCATCCCTAAAAAGATTTATAAACTTACTTATATCAATCCTTATTTTTCTGGTGGGAGTTAGTATAATCTTCTTCCTGACCATAAGTTCTCATCCCAATGTCATACATTATCACACAGGGGTTATCCTTGTAGTTATATTCAGTAACATAGTCCTGCGTATACCCTTCTGGTACGCCTTTTTCACTTCCTTTGTCATATTGTTTGTCTATATCCTGGCAATACCTCATGTATTTCAAATGCCAGTGGAAGTAATGATAAACAGCAGTCTTGTAATTATGTGTGCCATTATAATAACCCTGATAGGTAACTACAGGATGGAAAAGGATTTGAGAAGGGACTATCTGCTGACCATGTTGCAAATGATTGACAACAGTAAACTTGAGGATGCCAACGCAAAACTGGAAAAGCTCTCCCTGCTGGATCCACTGACAGGCTTGGCAAATCGCAGGCATTTCGATCACAGACTGGAACAGGAAATCCGAACATCTATGCGGGAAGGAAATCCACTTTCCTTGATCTTGCTGGATATAGATCATTTCAAATTGTTCAACGACAACTACGGGCACCCCAGCGGGGACAATTGCCTCCAACAAATCGCCAATGCACTCAAGGAAAACATCAACAGACCCCATGACCTTGTCGCCAGGTACGGTGGTGAAGAATTCGTTATTCTTTTGCCCTACACTCACCCGGACAAAGCAACGAAACTTGCGGAGAAAATTCGTTCCTATGTGGAGAATCTGGGAATCGAGCACAGATACTCGGATATCAGTAGTTTTGTTACTGTTAGTCTGGGAATCAGCGGCGGCATAATCGAATCCGGTCAGGATAAGGCCGGTTTGCTGGAAAACGCGGACAAGGCCCTGTATCAGGCAAAACTTTCCGGAAGGAACAGGGTTTGTTCATTTCAGTAAACAAAAACAGCCTGCACTGATCTTACTCCTCCCTAATCTGTCACTCTAGTCTTGAAGACTTAGCAAGTACTTACCAAGTATCCAATCGCTCCAATACTCAATCCTCAACAAGGCACATTTTCCGTATAATGTTGAACTATGCGGTCAATAGTCTGAACTTGTTCCTCTGAACAATTCATGAAGTAACAGCCTGCTTTATGTGTATTCTTATACACTACATCCACATCGATTGATCCGATTTCACGGCCCCTATTCCTCAGTTTCAGTTTATATGCCTTTTTTTCAAATTCTGGCCAGTTCATGTGATGAACACCAAGTCCACCTTCACTGATATCAGTTATCGGAAAATCCAGGAGAAAGTCCGGAATAAAAGCCCGCAAGTCAGGTTTTGCCATATAACGAGTATACTTGCGTTTTGAGTTGTTGGCACTGTTTGTTGTCATGAGGCTTATACTCCTTTTATAGCCGTAAACAAGCTATAGGTTTTCAGGAGTTGAATTTTCCAGATTATAATCTGTATTTTAATAGAAAAAAAATATTTTTTGCAAGTATTTTTTTGTCTTTGAATTCAAATCACTTTATATCTGATTTTTTACTCCTACAAGTATAACTCGATGAGTAGACAAAACATTAAATATAAAGGGTTTGAATTGTAATTCTATTTTCAAAACTTAATTGAAGATCTAACTTACTGATTATCATCAACATTACATTGAGAACAAAATCACCGTGACACAACCGAAACTTTTTATTGACAACATTTTCCTATTATGAAAAAAATTACTTGCTGTTTGTGCAAACAATGCAACTTGCAGTCACGTTTTTAAAAATAGTTTTAAAAATTCAAAATTCCTCACCGTCCAGAAAGTATACAACATTTAAATGTTATTTGTAATTTTAAAATATATTTCCAGGTATCTATTATTTTCTAGATATAGACAATTGTTGTTAACTCTTTAACCGTCACCACTCCAATCCAGTCCGGGCGCTGGGCTGGAGAAAGTTTGCGTCAGGCGGGGCAAACAAATAGTTGCACTACAAATCAAATCGGAGGATATTATGGATGCAGCAGAAATAGATTTTTTCGGGGATCTGCGGCAATTCGATTTCCAGATTAACGGCGAACCCCTGGAGGTCTACGAGGTCTGGGGCCATGAGTCCATGTCTTCCTGTTTCGAACTGGGAGTCACGATTCCCCTGCGCACCCAGCGCAAGCTGGAGGACTATGTGGGCAAGGAAGCACTGTTTACCATGATCGGCCGCAGGACGGACCGTTATTTCAACGGGTTCGTGTCCAGGTTCACCTTTCAGGAGGAAAAGGGCCGCTACTACATGTACCGGGCTGTTGTTGTCCCCCAGTTCTGGAAGCTGAACCTGATGTCTGACATACGTATTTTCCAGAACAAGACCACCCGGGAGATAGTGGAACAGGTACTCCAGGACAGCGGGATCTATTCCAACATGTACGAGTTCCGTATACACGGCAAGTATTCCCAGCGTGAATACTGCGTGCAGTACCGGGAGACCAATATGGAGTTCATAAACCGCATACTGGCCGAGGACGGGATATTCTACTTCTTCGAGTTCACCCGGGAGAGTCATCTCCTGGTCTTCGGGGATATGGCGGGCTCCCACAAGGACATTGTGGGCGAGAAGGATGTCAAGTTCCTGGAATCCGGGCAGTTGAGGAACCAGGTGGAACACGTGACCGTGTTCGACTACTCCACCCAGGTAACCTCCGGAAAAGTCGCACTCCGGGACTACCTTTTCGAGAAGCCCTCCTTCACCCCGCATATGGAAAAAGGAGGCGAGCAATACAAGGCCCTGGAACTCTACGACTATCCCGGGTATATCGGGGATGACAGAACCTCGCACCATTTCACCGACGTGGCTCACGAGCGCGCAGTACAGGAGCAGCGTTTTGCAGAGGGCAAGAGCATCTGCCGCCGTTTCTCCCCGGGCCATACCTTCACCCTGCAGGATCATTATGTCAAGGACCTGAACCGTGAGTACATCATCACCGAGGTAAGGCACGAAGGCAAACAGCCCCAGGCAATGCAGGAACTCGCCCACCAAAACGACAAGAACACCTACGGGAACTCCTTCAGGTGCATCCCGTCTGACTCGGTGTACAAGCCCCAGAGACCTCCCAAGCCCTCGGTACAGGGAGTACAAACCGCATTTGTAACCGGCCCGGCAGGGGAAGAGATCCACGTGGACGAGTACGGCCGCATCAAGGTCCAATTCCACTGGGACCGCGAGGGACAAAAGGACGAGAAATCCAGTTGCTGGCTGCGGGTTTCCCAACCCTGGGCCGGATCCGGCTGGGGATCGCTCTTTATCCCCAGGATAGGACAGGAAGTGGTGGTGAGTTTCATAGACGGGGACCCGGACAGGCCCGTGGTCACCGGTGCCCTGTACAACGGGGGAACCCGGCTTCCCTATACCCTGCCGGGCGAAAAGACCAAGAGCACCATCAAGACCAAGTCTTCCAAGGGGGGCGGTGGATTCAACGAACTGCGCTTCGAGGACAAGAAGGGAGAGGAGGAGATCTATATCCACGGGCAAAAGGACTGGAACATAGAGATCCTGAACGACAAATCCCGGCACGTGGGACACAACGAAACTGTAAGGGTGGACAACGAGCGCAGGAAGACGGTGAAAAGCGACCAGTACGAGACAGTGGAGAGCAACAAGGACATCAAGGTCAAAAAGACCCACACCGAATCCATTGGCGAGGACTGCTCCCTGACCATAGACAAGAACTACATGCAGGACGTGGGAGAAGACAAGAACATCGAAATCGACAAGAACCGCAATGAGCACATTAAGGAGGATTCTTCGGTCAACATCGGCAAGGACAGTTCCTGGAGCGCTGGTGAAGACAGCGAGGTATCCGTGGGCAAGAACCTGACCGAAAGTATCGGAGAGGAACTTTCCACAGACGTGGGTAAAAATTCCAAAATCAACATTAATAACGACCTCTCCATCACCGTGGGGAACAACACAGTGCTCAGTTCAGAGAGCGAGATCACCCTCAAGTGCGGAAGCTCCAGCATTGTCCTGCAAAGCGACGGTACTATCCAGATTAGCGGCACTGACATAAAGCTGGATGCCAGCGGAAAATTGGTAACCAAGGGACAAAAGATCTCCAAGAACTGAATTCGATAACTGCAAAAAACATCTAACAACAACGAATCCAAGGAGGAGACAAAACAATGTACAGAAAAGGATCATTCCCCCAAACAGAGACACAATCATTTCCAACCTCCGCAACAAGCCCCGTGGTAGCCCGTCTTGCGGACTCCGAGGGTACAGGCAGGGTATTGGTGGAGTACAAATCCAATCCGCCGGTGGAAGCCAGGCTGCTCTCACATCTGGACCGCAACGAACTTATAGAACCGGAAAACGCAGGAAGGGAAGTCCTGGTGGTATTTGAACAGGGAGACCCCACCCTGCCCATTATTGTGGGGGTAATGGAAAACCCGGTTAAAAATATTGTTTCCACGAAGTTTGAACCATCTTCCAAGCCCTCTGAAGCCTCGGTGGACGGCAAGAAGGTGACCTTTTCCGCTGAGGAGGAAATCAAACTCAAGTGCGGCAAGGGGAGCATACACCTGAACAAGGAGGGCGAAATCGTGATCAGCGGCACGAGACTGATGTCCACTGCCTCGGAGAAAAACAAGATCAAGGGCGGCAGCGTGGAGATGAACTGAAAAAAACAAAGGAGTTAGCCATGCCGGTAACAGTAGGGGCAAACCAAAAAACCGTGGTGCATAAACTGAGCGAGGGAATGGTGTTCTCGTTTCCGGATGTTTGCCTGACACCGATCATCGTGCCAGTTCCCCTCCCCTATCCCAACATAGCTTTTTCCCAGGACATGACCAACGGTGCCACGACCGTGACTGCGGACGGACAGCCCCTTGGCCACGAAAAGTCCTTCTTCGCGACCAGCACCGGGGACGAAGCCGGGGTGATGACAGGTGTAACCTCGGGCACTATCAAGGGCAAGGCCGAGTTCGTAAACTTCTCCTTTGACGTGGAAGTGGAAGGAAACGGCGTTGCCCGGGCCATGGACCAAATGGTGCTGAACAACAGGAACACCTTCGCCGCCCCCTTGAACCAACCTCCCCTTGTCCAGGAGTTGGTGGACGAACCGCCGGAGGTACCGGAACAAGGGAAGGTGGAGGTGGAATTCCTGGACCCCTTTGATGAACCCATGCAAGGCCTTGATATGGAAGTCGAGGCCGAGGGGAGTAAAGAGGTTAAAGAGGCGATGGCCAACGGGCAAATATTT